>CAMDZX010000006.1 GCA_945910925.1 uncultured bacterium
TTCTTTTTTTTTGTGGCAGTGTTAGCGCCGCTACCTTCCTCTCGAAAATGATACTTCATCCTTTTCTCGCCAGAGTGCCACGAGCCTATATTTAATTGTCAATAATTCTATTTTATTGTGGCGGTGGTAGCGGGCGCTACCTTCCTCTCAAAAACGATACTTAATCGTTTTTTCGGCAGAGTGCCACGAGCCTATATTTAATTGTCAATTATGACGACCAAGTGTCTTTTTATAAACAGCATGTCAATTATACTCCCTCATTATTTTTTTTCAAGTAATTATATAATTTATTCTTTTTATTTGATTTTATATTACTAACCTTGAAATATATGATTTGTTTTGTATTAGTTTAGGAACCATTTTTGATATATTTATTAATTTTATTTATTAAGGGGTTGAAATTTTTTCAAAAACTTGCTATTATTCATGTTTGTAATAGAATAAACGTATAATCCTGGACTTAAGGAGATGTTTTTGACCGTAATTAAGAGGCTTGTATTATGTATGTAAATAAATGCATTAAGTGTGGTGCTGAGTTTGAGACCAAAAACCCCAAACGTGTAATATGTCCGAATTGTTTGTATGCAGATAAGGGTGGCGCTACACCTTCAGATGGGTCATCGTCAGGTGACAATACACAACCGTTACAAAGTTATAGTTCGTATTCAACTGAAGACAGACCTCAGCGTCAATATGATAATAGAAATAACAATAATTACTCAAGACAGAGAGGAAATTATTCAAACAATAGAAACAGATACGACAACAATAATAGGGGTGGGTATCAGCAACGCAGATCTTATGATAACAACGGACGTTCTCAAGGCGGATATAACAGACCGCAGCCTAACAGACGTCCAAGACCACAACAACAACGCAGACCTAATAACAAGCCAAAACGTGCACCTAAGCCACTATTAATAAGCAAAGAGCAACTGGAACAAATAGAAATTTTCTACAAGACAATGTTACCGTTGCCGAATCCTGATGCTCACGAAGTAATTGGAGAAAAATTAGGTATTGAACCTAGAAAAGTTTTCTTTGGTATAAATTTGGTCAGACAAAAACTCATGTTGCCTAAACTTCCTTATCCGAAACGTAAGTTGGCAGTTACACCTGATCAAATGTTAGCTGTTAAAAGTTTATACGAACCATTATTACCATTACCGCCTATCGGATGCCACAAAATTATTGCTGCGCAATTAAGAATTGATGAATGGCGTGTTCACGTTGCCATTAAGTTGATAAGAGCACAAATGGGTCTTGACAGATGGAATGAGGACAGACCTGACAAACCGGCGGATTATATGGTTCCTAAACATCCTCAAAAGAAAGCGGAAGAAAAAGCTGCAAAACAAGCGAAAGCAAAAGCAGAATCCGAATCTGAAGAAAATAAGGCAGAAGAAAAAGAAGCTGAACCTGTTGAGGAAGCTGTAGAAGAAAAGCCTAAAAAGAAAACAACAAGAAAAACAACTACCAAGAAAAAGGAAGAATCTGAACCTGTACAGGAAGAAGAACCTGTTGCAGAGAAACCAAAACGTGGAAGAAAACCAAAAAAGAAAGATGATGAGTAAGTATATTTCTGTTGGGAAAATATTAAACTTTCATGGTGTAAGAGGTGAAGCAAAGGTTGGCTATACCAAAAGCCAAGAGCAGTTTTTAACTTCGCTTGATGTAGTTTATGTTTTGCATTCAGGGAACTATACCCCCCTAAAACTAAAATCTGTAAGGTTTAACAATAAATTCGCAATTATTAAGTTTGACGGTATTGATACGGTCAATGATATAGTTGTATATAAAGGTTGTTTATTGTTTGTTCAAGAGGAAACCGTACGAGAAAATCTGGAAGAAGATGAGTTTCTTATTGATGAACTTACCGGCATGAATGTTGTTGCAAACGGCAAGACTGTTGGCATTGTTGTTGGAGTTTCGAACAACGGTCAGAGTGATTTTTTATCCGTCAAAACTCCATCCCAAAAAGTTTCATTGGTACCATTCGTCAAAGCAATCGTCTTGAATGTAAACATTAAACAAAAAATTGTTGAAATAGATAATATACCGGGGTTATTAGAATGAGATTTGAAGTTTTAACACTTTTTCCTGAAATGATTATTGACTATTGTTCACAAAGCATTATAAAACGAGCAATAGAATCGCAAGTAATATACATAAATACAGTTAATCCTCGAGATTTCACTCTTGATAAGCATAAAAAAGTTGATGATACGCCATATGGCGGCGGAGCAGGAATGGTATTGATGGCGCAGCCATACGTCGATGCATATGAATCAATAAACCGTATTGATAATTCAAAAACAATAATGCTTACACCGCAAGGTTCACCCTTAAACGAAGCAAAAGTAAATGAACTCAGTAAATATGACCAACTTATTTTACTGTGCGGACATTACGAAGGATTTGACGAAAGAATTAGAGAGATAATAAAGCCGGAAGAAATATCCCTTGGAGATTTTGTCTTGACAGGAGGTGAATTACCCGCTTTAGCTATAATAGATAGTGTCAGTCGTAAAATCGACGGAACTCTCGGAAAAATAGAATCCGCAGAAGAAGACAGTTTTTCTAACGGACTATTAGAATACCCGCACTACACAAAACCCAGAGAATACAGAGGATACAAAGTTCCTGAAGTGTTGTTAAACGGAAACCATGCCGAAATAGAAAAATTCCGTTATCAACAACAGATTATCAGAACAAAAGAAAAGCGTCCTGATTTATTTAAAGATTATAAACAAACTCAAAGTTCATAGTTTATGATACTAAGATTTTAATCTTTAATTAAAACCAATGTTCCCTTTTTCACTTCTTTGGCGAATTGTTTAATAACATCATTATCCATTCTAATGCAACCATGCGAAGCATATTTACCAATGCTGGATGCATCATTATTACCATGAATAAACTCTCCGTTGGTTCCCAGAATACCACCTGTTTTAGAATCTACTATTGTAAGGTAAAGTATATTTGGTCCGTATGCTTTTGGATTTCTTGCACGCTTTGAACCGGGTGCGCATTTGTACGGATAAGTTTCAATATGGTCAACCATTCTTAATCCGGTACTCGTAATACTTTTACCATTTCTACCAATTACACCGCTTGCTATTTTATACCCATCCAGAACATCACCATTATCATCATAGCGATATAGACGATTTTTAGAGATATCAACAACTATTCCGGCGTTTCGATTTTTACCTGCAACTTTAACAATCGGAGATGGGGCATCTTTAAGTTCTTGTTCCGATAATCTTGTTTTATTATTATTTAATCCAACACTATCAACACATTCAACCGGATTAGTTATACTTTTTTCAAATGTATCTGTATTACCTTTAGCAGACAGTGTATTTAAGCAACATACCAAACCAAGTGTTGGAAGCAATATCTTAGACATAGATGCTTTTCCACAAAATGAAATACAAGAATTTTTTACATTAATCATACATATTTCCTTAACTACTTATCAAAAACCTAAAAATAAAAAAATTTGCTAATAAAAAGGCGGCTCATTTGCCGCCGATAAATTTTTCCTAATTTGTCCCTGTCCCTATTGGAGATTTCTCCATATAATGCTTTTTTAGATTCGTTTTGTTTTCATCTTTTTTTAACGTATCTTGATATGAGAGTCTTTAGATATCCGGTCTGATAAATCTTTTTATCTACCCCTGTTTTTGGAATAATAAATAAAACCCATTTCATTTACCCCTAGGCTATGAAATTGTTACCGAATCTGTTTGCTCCATAGAAGAAGGACTCTTTCATAATCTGTTGAAAATTCTTCTTTCTTACCGCCTTGTTTCCGATTTTTGTGTTATTAATATCCTCTATTGATTTTTGGTAGTATTCACTTGCGACCGATGCCACGAAACTGCATTGAGGCGGCACACCGTCATCTGATTCAATAAGTCCTTCAGGATTATCAATGACATCAAATAAATCACTTACTTTTGATGAAAGTTGAGTATCGTCTTCACCGTTCATATGCGCAGCATATCTTTCTGCCGCATCAGCAAATAATAATGTCATATTGGCTCTCCTCGGGACTTATAAAGTATTTACATATATATAAAGTATATAAAACCCAAAAAGTTGCCTTTTTTATAACATTATTTTTAAATTCTGTTACATAAGTTTACATATTGGGCATATTGGGCATAGGGTTTATTGGGTTTAACTATACAACTACGGTTTTATAAGAAATTTTATTGCTTTTCCTTCGATGTGCTGTTTCATCGCAAACTCAACATCTCTTAGAGCGAGGGTGTTCGTAATCAATTTTTCAACCTCAACATCACCTGAAGCAATATAATCAAGTGCTTTACGGAAATATTTAGGAGTGTGGTGAAAAACACTCATTAGTTTAATATCTCCATAGTGCATTCTTGTTGTATCAAAGGTAACGGTTGAACCTGATTTACACCCGCCAAAGAAATGTACTGTTCCTCCGGGACGTACGCAAGAGAATATTCTTTCCCATATCTCAGGAAGTCCTACACATTCAACGGCAACATCCAAACCTTTCTTTTCTTCGGTAAACTCTTTAAAAATTTTTTCGGGATTCGGATATCGTTTTAAATCAATAATTTCGTCAGCGTGTGCGAATTCTTCTGCCATTTTTAGTTTCAAAGGGTTTCTGCCTGCAACTATTGTATTTGCACCTTTTAATTTTGCAAGCCGCGCAAACATTAAACCAATAGGACCAATTCCTATTATTCCGACGGTTTGTCCGGGTTTTATATTCGTTCTTTCAACACCATGAACAACATTTGCAAGAGGTTCACAAAATGCGGCCTTATCAAAACTCAATTCATCGGGTAGAATTAGCGTATTTTTTTTGACAATTCTTTCAGGAACAACTATGTATTCAGCGTATGCGCCGTTTAACAAATCAAGATGTTCACAAAGATTATATTCTTCATGCCTGCAATAGAAACACTTCCCACAAGGAGCAGAATTTGCACAAACAACTCTGTCACCGACTTTTACATTATCAACGCCTTCACCGATTTTTTCTACAACACCTGAAAACTCGTGTCCGAAACCTGAAGGCACTTTTTTGATTAGAACAGGATGACCACGTCTAAATGTTTTTACATCAGTTCCGCAAGTGAGTGCAGATTTTACTTTTACCAGAATTTCACCCTTTGAGAGCGGCTTAATTCTTACATCTTCATATCTGATATCCTGAGGTCCGTAAAATAATACAGCTTTCAAAAATTATCCCCCTATTCTTACGTACGCTTTTAAAATTTTATTATTTATTGTATCATCAAAAGCTTTTGCAATATCATTCATATCATAGCAGGTTGATAAATCTTTTGTATCAACCAAACCTTGAGTTAAAAGCTCAAATGATTTTCTTAAGTCCTTCGGGTGTGGAGAGTAGCTTCCCATTACCGTCAGTTCTTTATAATAGATATCGTTATTTGCATACCCGAAATCTTTTGGTGTACTTGAAAAAACCAAAATTTTACCGCCATCACGGACGGTTTTGATTGCAAGCGGGATTGCGGCATCCGCCCCTGAGGTCATGAACACTGCATCAACACCGATATTTTGAGTATTGCTATAAATATAATCGTGAGAGGCTTCAATATCTTTTGAATTAAATGCGGTGATACCTTTAGAATTTGCAATATTAATTCTTTCCTCCATAAGGTCACACCCATAAACATTCATTCCATAAGCTTTTAACCCTTGTCCCATAAGAATACCTATTGAACCCAAACCTATAACAAGAACATTGTCGCCTTTGTTAAGGCTTGCTCTTTCAATAGCTCTTATACAACATCCCAAAGGTTCATAGAAAGAAATTTCCTCGTCAGGCATGTTTTCAGGAACTTTATGAGCTACATTTTTAAGATGTTCTTCCGATAAATATACATATTCTGAAAAACCACCGGGAATTATGTTGGTTTGTTTAAAATGATGACACATTGAATAACTTCCGCCTTTGCAATAATGACATTCAAAACAAGGGATATGATGAGAACAAACTATTCTATCACCTGTTTTAAAATCCGTATCTGAATCTATTTCTTCAATAATTGCAACGATTTCATGCCCTAAAACAGTTCCGTCTTTAGATAATCCGTGACGAAACTTTACTATATCCGAACCGCATAATCCACAGCCTAAAACTTTTACCACTGCACCTTTTTTGCCTGATAAAGCAACTTTTTCGACAGAATTAACTTCAATATGTTCTTTTATGATTTGTGCAACTCTCATTTTATACTCCCTAGAAAATTTTATCACAAATAGTAAAAAAATAGGCAATTTTTAGACACAAAAATACTTTATTATAATAAGCAAGGTATGTATGAATGGTTAACCTAAGAAAGATAAATAAAATTGTTTCACATATAACGACTGCTTGTCATAAAGATAATATGACAAAAAATCTTGCTACGACGACAGAACACATGTCCAATAAGATAGAGAAAAAAGTTCCTGTAGATACTATTATTACAAATTACTACATCCCTGATGAAATCGCCCCGTTTGCCAAAAGATTAGTAAATTCAAGCGGAAGTACTATGAGACCCGGAGGAGAAAGAGTTCTTGATGCAATAGAAACAACAAGAGAAAAGTTATCCAAAATTAAAGATTTAGAAATAAAAAAGACATTCAGTTCTTTATATGAAAGAATTATTAATGAAACCACCAACATTGAAAATTTATCTGGCGGAATAATTACTATTTCTCAAAAACTTGAAAAGGTTGAAAATCCTGAAATCAAAGAAATGTTATTATCGGAGCTTAGAACTCTTACAAATATGAGTAAAAAAGGATTTAAAAACAATTTTCAAGATAAGATGGTGTTTATTGAAGATTGTTCGGACGCCATAAATATACTAAATGAAAAATATTTAAACTTGCATAGCGAACCAAGAGAATTCTATAAATGGTTAGATAGAAAAAACAGTTGGTTTGCAGATGTTCTCGATGGAGAAAAGAAATCAGAAACAACCTATAGAAAACATTATGCCAGCAGTAGACAAAGCACGATGGATTATGAAAAATATTGTTCTCAATTTGATATGCAAACAGAGATAAAAATTCCTGAAACTTTTCAGAACGATTTAAAGTTAGAAGCCTTTAGAAAATTTGTAGATGTATATGAATATGATTATCCTGAAATCATAAATAAGATATATACGAGTGAATATTTAAAAACTCAACCGCAAAAAATAAGAAAAATATTTCAAAAAATTCAGAAAAAATACGGTACATTAGTAATTTCCTCAAACGCTAATCTTACGGTTAATGATGCAAAATATGTAGAAGAAGAACTTCGTCTTTGGAAACAAGCCGGTAAAGGAAATACTATCTTACCTAAAGTAATTAACGTCGATTCTCTTGATAGAAGCCTCAGACAAGGAAACTGTTTCGGTAGCGCAAATTATTATTATAATAAAGTTAAGGTTCAAGATTTATTGAACATTGATACAAATATTAAGCATTCCGAAAGCACGTTACGCCATGAAATTAATCATCTAAATGACAAGCATCCTTTTCAAAATATCTTTGATGTTATTAAATGGAACCTAAATAAAATGCTACACGAAAACGCATGGAAAAAAGAATTGGATAATGCCGGGATTCCCAAAAATCTTCAAGATTATGCCTTGACAGAAGCATGTGAACTCAAATCAGTCACAGCTGAAAGTAATATGAAAAAACTTTCTAAAAAATTCAAAACACAACTTAAAAAGACAGTTAAGATGCAGGATTGGATTTTTAATCTGAAAGACAACAAAATAAGAATGCACATTATTAAAAAGAAAAAAGCAACTCTAACAGGGAATAGCAATAATCTGACATAAAATAATTATCTTTATAAAACTCAAATTATAATTTGCCTCAGATTAATTATTATGAGATAATGGACGAGAGGTGAAAATATGAATATTTTGTTACTTAAACAGGTTGCACTTTTTAGTGCTATGATTGGTGGAGTTATCGGAATTATTACTCTTATTCCGTTTATAGGAACATTATCATTCTTAACGTTGATACTTTTCCTATCTGCAATAATAATTGTATATCTAAAAAGACATGACTTATTAGGTATTATTGATATGCGTGAGGGAGCAATACTTGGTGCAGTTATTGGGTTTTCTTCATTTATCGCATTTTTTGTTGTATTTGCACCTTTAAGTATTTTGATAGGATTGCTGATAAGAACTTATTATGTAGGACATCTTCTTAGAATGTTCATTACTGATTTCGGCGGTTTCTTTGTAATGATTTTGTTGTTGTTATTTTTGGCATTGATATCTGCTCTTATGAATGCTTTTTCAGGACTTACAACAGCTTATGTTTACGAACTCCTGTCAGGATTAAAAAAAGCTGAAAACGAAAATATAGATTTTGAAATTAAATAGATAGGCGGAAGAAGTGGAATTTGAATCAAAAATAAGAACAATACAATGGGTTGATAGCGTTTCGAGAATGGTAGACCAAACCAAGTTCCCTGAGGAATATGTTTATGTGGACATAAAAACAGGGGACGATATGTATGATGCCATCAAAACAATGATTGTAAGAGGAGCACCGGCAATTGGAATCGCAGGTGCGCACGGGGTTGTTTTATATGCGCAAACACTTAAAAATGAAGGTTTATCGCTTGATGAGTTTAAAGCAAAATTAACAGAAAAAAGTGATTATCTTGCATCATCAAGACCGACTGCGGTAAACCTTATGTGGGCAGTTAAACAACAAAAAGATATTATCCGGAATTGTAATTCTGATATAGAAACACTTATCAGAGATTTAACCAATCAAGCTATCAGAATGGAAAATGAAGATATTGAAATCAATAAAAGTATAGGCAGATATGGTGCCGAAGTTGTACCAAAAGGTGCGACAATATTGACCCACTGCAATGCGGGAGCTTTGGCTACCGTCGGATATGGTACGGCTCTCGGGGTGGTTCGTTCTGCGTATGCAAACGACAATACCATACAGGTTTTTGCTGACGAAACCCGTCCAAGACAACAAGGTGCAAGAATAACTACTTTAGAACTTACAATGGATGGTATTCCGACAACATTAATTACTGACGGTATGTGTTCATACTTTATGAGTAAGGGTATGATTGACATGGTTGTTGTTGGTGCAGACAGAATAGCTGCAAACGGAGATACTGCAAATAAAATAGGAACATATACGGTTGCGATTGCCGCAAAATACCATAATATACCGTTCTATATTGCTGCACCGCTTTCTACAATAGATACTTCCATAAAATCAGGTAAAGAAATTCCGATAGAAGAACGTTCTCACGATGAAGTTACACATATTAACGGTAAAACAATATGCGCAGAAGGAGTTAATATAATAAATCCGGGATTTGATGTTACTCCTAATGAGCTTATCACCGGAATTATAACAGAGGTTGGAATATTAAAACCTGATTATAATGTATCTGTTAAAGAAGCGTTTGAAAAGAAAAATGCCGTGTTGGTATAAAAAAAAGTCTCGATTAATACAAATTGTACAATTTAATTAATTGAGACCGGAGCGATGAGGATTTATACCGTTATATTAAACCGTTTTTAAT
The DNA here is from genome assembly GCA_945910925.1 of uncultured bacterium. Classification (GTDB taxonomy): domain Bacteria; phylum Cyanobacteriota; class Vampirovibrionia; order Gastranaerophilales; family Gastranaerophilaceae; genus UMGS1585. The sequence goes on from CAMDZX010000006.1 coordinate 9,587, forward strand.
ATTAAACATTCCGAATTCGGATAATAAAATGTTTTAAAAACCTATACAAAAAGACTAGGAACAGGATAGAGTAAATGAAGGTCAGAAAAAAACTTACAAATATAAAACTACTTGATAAATATATCCTTAAACAAGTTATTGAGATGTTTATAATGGGAGTTTTAGTATTTACGTCTATTATTTTTGCATCTGATACCTTTATCACATTAATTAAACAAATCGCAAAATACGGAATTCCGTTCAAGATTGCGTTTATCCTCGTAATTTTATCTTTGCCGTCGGTTTTTGTAATGACCATTCCTATGGGGATTCTGTTATCAACGGTTATGACATTAAATAAACTCAGTCTTGATTCAGAGCTTACGGTAATGCGCGCCTGTGGAATAGGGTTTAACAGGATTGCAAAACCTGTATTTTTGTTTGCAATCGTTATGGCAATAATAAGTTTTACTATTAATGAAACCGTTGTCCCTGTTATGACAAAGCAGTCAAAAGACTTGGCACTATGGTCTTTTTCTCAGAAAAATGTACCTGACGGAAAACATAATTTTACGTTTGAAGAAGTTGGTGATAATGGACTTTTAAGACGGCTATTCTACGTTGAATATTGTGAGAATAAAAAACTTCATAATATAACTGTTCTTGATTCCTCGAAAGATGACACTATTCACCTTCTGCAAGCCAAAGAGGGCGGGACATCTCCTGACGGATGGGTATTTGATAAAGGGATTGTTTATACAATCGCCAACAACGGAAAAGTGCTTAATTCAACATTTTTTGACGAATCTGTCGCTCAATTTGGTGTGGATTTAAAAAAAGAAATGAGTAAGAACCTTGCAAACGAAAGAAACTTTATGCAATTGAGTCACTATCTAAAAGTGACAAAGGGATTAGATGCCGATAAAAAACGGAGTTTAAAGATAGATTTATACGACAAAATTGCACTGCCTCTGACAACGATTGTTCTTGTTTTGATTGGTCTGCCATTGGCAATCACACCTCCAAGAGTCAGGTATAACAGGGGATTTTTATTCAGTATTTTGATTATTTTTGCGTATTATTTAATACGTGCGCTTTCAATTTCGTTTGGAGAAGCAGGAACTTTGCCTGCATTTATTGCTGCATTTTTACCGAATATTGTCCTCACAATTGCCGGAACCGCATTGTATTACAGAAAAGTATTTACCATTACCTAATAAACTTAGTTACTTAATCTGTTGCCGAGGATAAAAATTCTTAAGTCCTTCTTCGTACGCATCTTTAATCAGCTTTGCAAATTTTTTAGGATACTGCCAATATGAGGTATGTGCGGTCATAAACGGTGCAGGACTTTTTACATCAGATTTGTTATAAGTAAAACCTTTGCCGTTTTCAGAAAAATTTAAATTATAAAGTTTTAACATTTCATCTGCACTATAATTCTTAGAAACAGGAAAACCAAGCGGGTCGTCTGCAAAATTAACCGTTAAAAAGAACATATCATTCGATTGTAAATATTCATACACAACTTTATTAAATTTATTTATTGCTATATTTTGGTTATTATAATCCGAATAGAATAATACTAAGGGACTTCCAAAGTTTATTACACCTAAAAATTCATCTTGAGGAGTACACACTAAATCTGTATACTTATCAAGATTCTTGTATATACCTTTTATTTTTTGAATATTCTCAATCGCAACAAAATCACCGTTTGTAGAATATATAGCAAGACCCGATTCGGTAATTGCATCTACACATGTAGGTTTTACTTTATTTACACGGAAAAATTTATCATTAGTTTTATACTTACTTTCCAAGGCAGAAATAAGATGTTCAGGATTTATACAAGGAAGTTTATGAATAAGGTATTCGTAAGTAATAAAGCTTCCCGCACTATGTCCTAATAGTACAACTTTTTCTTTATTTGCATAAGCATTCATTATACATTTATGGAGATTATTGATAATATGCTGCATATTGTATGTTTTTTGTACCCATATTGCATCATGCATACAATGTGATAAAATACTTCTTGTTGTTTGAGCAAGTCTTGGACTAATCATTTTCATAGAAATCAGACAGTCATCCATATTGTTTAAATCCGCTTGTGACTCATATCCCCAGAAAAAACTGACAGGATTTTTATCAATATACAATTCCTCGCCTTGCAGCATATTTTGTTTTACGATATTAGAAGTTTCGAGAGTGTTTTTTATATGAATATGTGCATTATTTATGCCATTTATAAAATTCATCTTATCTTTTGACGTATTTGCATTAGCTCCGTTTAAATAAATAAATTTAACCGGAGTCGAAGCAAATCCGGACTGTATATTCAATAAGAAAATCAATAATAAGATGAAAATTCTCATTTTACATCCTTTCGGGCGCATTAACTCCCAAAATGTCTAAAGCATTTTTAAGAACTGTTTTTATTGCATAAACAAGAGCTACACGTGATTTCATAAGTTCTTTGTCGTCACAGATAACTCTGTTTGAATTGTAGAATGAATGGAATTCTCCTGCTAAATCTTGAACATATCTGCATACCGTATAAACTGTTCTGTTTTTAGCAGAAGCATCTATCATTGACTTGAATTCTTCAAGCTTCAGGATAAGTTTTTTAGCGGTCGGAATAGCTTTTTTCATTGCTTCATAATCAACATTTGTAATTGCCTGTTTATATTCTTCTTCTGTCATTGGTGCCGGAGATTTTTCTCCTGTTTCCGTATTTAGTTTTTCAGCAATAACATGTCTGAGGATTGAACACAATCTGGCATGTGCGTATTGAACATAAAATACCGGATTTTCGTCGGATGCAGTTTTTGCAAGTTCGATATCAAAATCAAGTGTTGTATCAATATTTCTCATACACATCCAGAATCTTGTTGCATCAATCCCTACTTCGTCAATAAGTTCTTCGAGTGTAACCATGTTACGACGTTTTCCCATACGAACTTCTTCCCCGTTTATAACAAGATTAACGAGCTGTCCGAGAAGTACCTCAAGTTTATCAGGGTCATATCCGAGTGCTTCAATTGATGCTTTCACTCTCGGAACATAGCCGTGATGATCGGCTCCCCATATATTGATTAATCTGTCAAACCCTCTTTCAAGTTTATCAATATGGTAAGCAATATCTGCTGTTAGGTACGTATTTGAGCCGTCAGCTTTTTTAATAACTCTGTCTTGGTCATCACCATACTCCGAGGATTTGAACCATATTGCTCCGTTTTTTTCATACAATTTACCGCTTTGCATCAATTTTGTATAACTTAAATCCACTTTCCCCGATTTATGTAAATCAAGTTCCGAATAGAAATTATCGAAATTTACACGGAATTTGTTTAATAAGTCCTTTTGCACTTCTTCCATATAATTTTTTGCATAATCAGAAAGAATAGTTATATCTTCTGTCGGTTGGTTTTCTTCCAAAAACTTTTTAGCAACAGGAATGAGGTATTCGCCGGAGTAATAATTTTTTCTTTCTTCTTCATCTTGAGGGAAATCAACATCTTCTCCCAATTCCTGTTTTACTCTGATAAGTAAAGAACGACCTAGTTTTTGAATTTGAGAGCCTGCATCGTTTATGTAGAATTCTTGAAATACATTATGTCCGTAAAAGGATAAGAGATTTGCAAGAGCACTACCCATAGCAGCCCATCTTCCGTGTCCGATATGAAAAGGACCTGTCGGGTTTGCAGAAACATATTCAAGTATAATTTTTTCGGCATCAATATTTTGAGGTCTGCCGTAGTTTTCCTGTTTTTCTAAAATTTCTTTAATAACATCGGTTAAGAGCTTGTCTGAAAGTTTAAAATTTATAAAACCTCCGACAACAGAAGTTTCATAATTCGTGTTGTCAAGATTTTTAACTATCGCATCAGCAATCATAGGCGGTGCTATTCTTGCTTGACGTGCAAGCGATGATACATTGACCGCAAAATCACCGAAGTCTGGATTCTTAGGTTTTTCTATAATTAACGAACCTTTGGTATATTCTTCCATACTTCCGAGCGTTTTATTTTCGATAGCTTTTGCTATTGCTGTTTCAATATCATCAAGTAATAAGTTTTTATACATAGTAACCTCTCAAACATATCTTCCAATGAATATAATTATAACCCAAAAAGATGTTTAGTGTATAATGAAACTATGATTAATATCGAAAGCATAGTAGACAGATTAAGAGAAATTATTGACGATGAGAACTACAAGCAGTTAAAAGAAACGCTTGACGGGTTTCACGCTGCGGATTTGGTTGACATCTTCAATGAGCTTAATCCGAGAGAACGCCTTGCCTGTTTCAAACAAATCGACGAAGAAAAAGCTGCTGATATGTTGGAATACTTGCAACCACAGCTTCAAGTTGAATTGTTGGGCGAGATTGACGAGGAGCTTGCATCAAGACTTATTGCAAAAATGCCTCATGATGAGGCTGCCGATGTGCTGGGTGATATGGAAGAAGATGATACTGAATCTTATCTTGATAAACTTCCGCACAAGTTTTCATCTGAAGTTCGTGAGCTTTTAACATACAATGAAGAATCTGCAGGCGGTATCATGAACCCTCTTGTTCTGACGGTTTATGCGGATATGGATGTTGCAGGAGTTTTAAATACAATCAGGATAAAAGCTGAAAAAGATAATATGGACTTGTATTACGTCTATGTTGTAGACAAACAAAATCACCTTTTGGGGGTCGTTTCGTTGAGAACACTTTTAACTTCTCCCGTTCAGCAAAAAGTTACGGATATTATGATAAAAGATATCGTAAAACTGCACGTTGATGATTTGCAGGATTATATTGCCGATGAATTTATGAAATACCAATTCAACGCTCTGCCGGTTGTGGATTTGTATAACAGATTAAAGGGAATTGTTACTTGGGATGATGTTCAAGATATTGTTGAAGAAGAAACAACGGATGAAATCTATACATCATCAGGTATCGCAACCGAAATGGTGGAAGATGAGGACGATATTTTATCAGGAAATATATTCCATGCTGTAAAAGCAAGAACTCCATGGTTATTTATTACATTAATCGGAGAATTTATTGCTGTAAATGTAGCGCATCATTTTGACGGAACATTGAGAACATTACCTATTATTGCAATTTTTATGCCGCTTCTTGCTGGATTAGGCGGGAATATTGGGACTCAAAGCATTACACTTATGGTTCGTGGTCTTTCAACAGGTCAGGTAACATTAAAATCCGCAGTATATCATATATTTAGAGAAGCAGGTATCGGATTATTAATAGGTATTGTATTCGGAGCTCTTGTTACACTCGTAACTTCTCAATGGCAGCATAGTGTTGCGTTAGGAATTATAGTCGGTCTTGCGATGGTGATAAATATGACAAGTGCAACAATTATCGGAACATGCACACCATTTGTGTTGAAAAAACTCAAAGTTGATCCTGCAATCGCATCGGGTCCTGTTATTGCAACAACTATTGACGTCGTCGGACTTTTTGTGTATTTTTCTTTAGTAACCATATATCTTTTACATTTCGTAAAATAGCGGTGTTTATTGTGTTTTAGACATTGTAAATTTTTCTTAACATGTAGTTTGCATGCTAGCAATATATAGTTTTTACGGGTGTTTATATATGTAGATAGGTAAGGAGTTTCATAGTGGAAGTTAATCGTTTAAAGCAACCGGCGGCTCATGTCGGATTTAAAGGTCACCAAAATAAAATATCAGACGAGGGATTTCAGGTAAAACAGTTCAATTTCCCTTATGATTCAAAAAATTGGGATTGCTCAGTTGAATTTTTCCGTGTAAAACGAAATGATTATGATTACTCCTATTCAATAGATAAAAAGGATGGTTTTAAGCCGTTCTATACAAAACCGTTAACTCCAAACGGTGTAGAAATAGATTTAAAAAACGATTTAAAATTAAAGGATTCCGAACCTGTTGCATATCGTTATAAACTTTCTAACAAAAAGGATACTAATTGGATTAAATATGCCAAAGATGATGATGCTTCCATTTGTGGTGACGGATGTAACCTTTTGACAACAAAAGGTACGAATGTTCTTGCACAAGGTCCTATGTACTTAGTTCAACCTGATGCATATAATCCGGGTTATGTATATGCAGGATTTAAAGAAAAAAACACCGGCGAAGTAGTCAAAGACCCTAGTGCAAAGGATTTATCTAATTTTAGCAGAACATTTGCCAATAAAGCAGGCGGGACTTATGCGGGTATTCAACAGAAAATCCCTGAACTAAGAAAAAACGGATATAAGAGATATATTGGAACCCCGGGAACAGGTGGAGATAATCGTTCTTCTCATATGTACTGGATAAAAAGAATGAATCAAACTTCTCCAACACTTGGAAATATTAATAACTTTGATTCATTTAATATAGAATTGTTTAAGAACGGTATGGGATATGTCTCTGATAGTGCATACACATCTCAAGGACTTGAAGGTGTAGATTTTCAATATGCGATACGTTGGATGAATCAAGCGGATAAACCTCACGAATATTATCAATTCAGAATGCAAGGTTTAGAAGATGCAGCATTAGGAATGGGAGTCGTTCCTAAAAATATGGATAACTTGCGCCACAAAATTGTCAACTCTCCTGATGAATACAAACAATTGCCAAACGGTCAAATTAAAATTATTGAAAACGGAAACAAGGATTATGACCCAAAACAGCCTACATTTATTCAACCATATGATGATTTAATGGTATCTGAAGAACAAAGACAAGATAAAAAGAATATAATTGATAATTATGCTAATACCAATGCGATGGTAGAAGATGAGAATGGAAATCTTGTTCAAAATAATCTTGCCATAAATAACCACGATGACACGCTTGTATGCAATGCTTTTCAAATCAATCCTGCGGAATATCGTGCTAATGTCAAGAATTTAAATGCATTAAATAAGAACAGAAATAACAATGATAAAATTAATTTAAACTCTCCAATGGGAACATTGATAGTTTGTAAATTCTCGGGATTAGAAATCCGTCCAAAAGATGAAGGTGGTTTTGTTACATGGGATTCAAACAGTGATATGGCAAAATTAAGCTATACAGAATCTGATTACGATACACAACTGCTTGAAAGTATCAAGAATCCTAAACAACGTGCAGAAGAAGAAAAGAAAATTGCACGTGCACATGCCGGAAACAGAGATATGTTAACTGATACAATGAGATATTGGACTCGACATGTAAGAAATGTTCAAAATGAATACACTGCAAGAACTCTCGGTAAATTAGAGGACTCTCCTGATAAAGTTCAAGACAGAATCAATAGCTTAATATACAATCGTGATAATCAACAGTTGCCTGATGATGTTGTATTGAATAAAAATGCAGTAGAAAACTTGGTATATGGTGATTATAACCTTAGAGATAAAGATGTTGATTACAACAAAGCACTTGATAAGGCTATAATGTCATATCCTTTGGATGCATTAGAGCTTGCAGATGATACAGTTGGTGCTTTAGCATCTCCTTATTTGTCAAAACGTTCTCCGGATTTGAGTCATATCGGAGAATCACGTTATGATGCAATGTTTGATAAGTCTTTTGTTGTTCCTGAAAAATATGCCAAAACATATAACAAAATGAATAACGTTTTAACAGGTCAAATTCATGAATTTGCGACAAAAGTATTACGTGATGTAGATAACCATTCTGATGAAAAAATATTCCAAAATGACGGTTCAAAATTAACAGAATACGGTCAATACGTTGTACCGCTTGTTGCAGGTGATATAACTAAATATGCACTTATCAAATCTCTTGTTCCAAGTGCAGAAACTAAGATATTAAAAGACGGTGCGATTGCATATGATTATGATAACTTAATCAAGAATGCATCTTTAAGAAGTATTGGAATAAATGGTGATAGTCCCGAGGATGAAGCTAATCAAATAGTAAACCAAATTAAACGTGGAACTGAAGAATTAACATCGGGAGATGTATCTTTTGTTGCAAGATCTATTAAAACAAGAATAAAAGATACCAATGCGATGAGTTTTAGATTTGCAGAAGCTATGGTTGATAAGTCAGGTCTGGGTATGGGACACAGAATTGATGCCGCAAAAGATGTTGCGGATATGGATGCCGTCAGAAGCCAGGATGATAGAAGCGATAACCAACTAGCAGAAGTTATTGAGGTATGGGCACCTGCGATGAAGGCAGTAAAAGAAGAAAATCCTTCTGCATATATTGTTGCCGAATTTACCAATTTATATGATGTTACTAAAGTCACATACGGTTCTCACGAAGCTGTTAAAGATCAGAAAAAGCCTAATTCCACAGCACGTTTTAAAGATGCGAATGAAATTGGAAATATTATTATCAGAGAAACCGGCATGAATTCGGAAGCTAATTATTCTGACTTTTTCACTGCAGGACTTAATACTTTCGGTAAAGATTTTGTAAATAAGGATGGTATTGATGGTGATAACAGAAACACAACAGAAGATGAACGTGTTGCATTATTAGCCAAGGCTCTTAGTAACTTTGCAGATAAATCATTGGATTATAAACAAAATGCATATATATTTGGCGGCAATCATGACAAACCGAGAATGGCAGATTGCTTCGGTATGGATATGGCATTAGCTCATACAAACTTAAATAATCGTTCAAATAAAGAAGAAATAAATCATAGAAAAACTGCATATATGATAATGAACGATTTGATGTTTGAAAATGATTTGAAAAAAGCAAACCCTGACTACGATAACAAAACCGGTTGGGATATTATTAACAATGATGATAAATACTTTAATAACGTAAGTTCTCTTGCAATTGCAAAAGCTAACTGGTTACGTTCAAGCATCGGACTTGCAAATAGAATTATTACAAATGAACGACTTAAGGATGTTCATGATGATGCAAAACGAGAAGAAATTCAAAAGGATTGCGATAAAATATATTCTGCAATGTCAAAATCAATCAAAGATATTGTGAACGGCGAGTTTTATCTAAACGGAGAGAATGATAACAAAAACAAAGATATTGCAGACTCATATAAAAAACAATTGGAAAAAGACGGTTTTGGAGCAAAAGATATTCTGACGGCTTACGGGCTTATAACTCAACATGCAGAAGCTAAATATGACCTACAAAATACATATTTACATAATCCGAATGACAAAAAGCACTTCGACCAATTGGTTGAAAAAATAGCAATAGGTATTCCGTCAGCAAAAGTCAGAATGTTTACTCAAATGATAAATGCTCTCCCTGGAAACCCTACGGTATATGCAGGTGATGATTATGCAATGACAGGTTATGAAGAAAAGAACCACAACTTGTGGTTAGCAAACAGAAACGTTATACCGCATGATGTTGTAAATCCGAAAAGTCCAAATTATAAAAAATACATAGATAAACATAAAACCATTATGGATGGTATTGTCAGAACCAGAAAAGACGATATTGATAATAAACTTGCGCCTTTGAATAACGGTACAATGTTTAAATTAAATGATGTGTATGGTGTCAATGCAAGTGATAGAGACGATACAAAAGGTTTGAGATGTCCTGCAATTCTGGCACAGTCAAGCGATGGTTCAATGGCAATTTCAATATTCAATTTCAACGGCATTGCTCTGGATAGCCCGTTTGATAAAGGTGATGTTGATATCAATAAACTTGATGAATACCTTAATCCGCACCCCAAAAATGTAGAAATAAAAGATTTGGTATTACAAACCGAAAAAACAGGAATGGCTTTTGATATCCAAGATGGTATAGAGTTTAAAAATGTTGATTCCACAGATCCGTCATCATATAGAATTCATAGAGATGACAAAGGAATTTGTCATTTACAAAGGGTATTCAAAGAAAATGGCGGAGAAAGAATAGAACCGATTTATGTTTCAAAAGACACAGCTCCTGAAGGTGTATTAAGGTTGTATTATCAACCTGATGAAGTTAAACAATCAATTCAAGATATAAGAGCTCTTGAAAAAAATTATACACCATCCTTCAAAGGTTCAAATAAACGTATCTATTTCAATCCGAGATATGATATAGCAGTTTCAAATCCTTATTCTGCACCTAAAAAAGCAGAAACGGGTTCGAACTTATCGATTATATCAGTCTCAAAATAGAATTTTAAAGGTATTTTGTTTCATACAACAAAATACCTTTTTTATAGTTGAAATCAAGAAATTATTGACGTAAAATGCTAGTGTAGATTTAACACTAATAAATATGAATAGGACAATACAATGAATAAAGAGAATATAAGAAACATTGCAATTATTGCACACGTTGACCACGGAAAAACAACAATGGTTGATTGTATGTTGCAACAGGCGGGTGTGTTTAGAGATAACCAACAAGTGCAAGAAAGAGTACTGGATAGCAACGATTTAGAAAAAGAAAGAGGGATTACAATTCTTTCTAAGAATATTTCAATCAACTACAAAGGGTGCAAAATCAATGTCGTTGATACTCCGGGTCACGCAGATTTTGGCGGTGAAGTTGAACGTGTACTTGGTATGGTTGACGGGGCATTACTTATTGTCGATGCTGCGGAAGGTCCTATGCCTCAAACAAGATTTGTATTGTCAAAAGCGTTGGAATTGGGCTTGAGAATAATTGTTGTATTCAATAAAATTGACAAGCCTGCTGCTGACCCTGATATAGCTTTAGATAAGGTATTTGATTTGTTCACGGAATTAACGGACAGAGAAGATTTAATAGACTTTCCTTATCTGTATGCAAGCAGTTTACACGGGTTTGCAATAAAAGAACTTGATGATGAAAGAAAAGATGTAACTCCTTTACTTGATGCGATATTAGAACATATTAAACCGCCAGTCGGGGATGCTGAAAAACCGTTACAGTTTCAGGCAACAACGCTTGATTACAATGAGTACGTAGGCAGAATTGTTGCGGGCAGAATCGTAAACGGAAAAATTTCTTCTCAAGAACAGGTTTCTTTATGCAAAGCTGATGGAACAATAGAGCGTGGTAAGATAGCAAAGCTTTATGAATTCAAAGACTTAGGACGTGAAGAAACGGATTATGCAGAAGCAGGCGATATTGTTGCGATAGCAGGTTTTCCTGACATACAAATCGGAGAAACGATTTGTGAATTAAACAATCCGGAACCGTTACCTTTAATCCATGTTGACGAACCTACATTACAGATGAATTTTTCAGTAAATGACAGTCCGCTGGCAGGTACGGAGGGTAAGTTTGTAACAAGCCGTCAACTAAGGAAAAGACTTTATAACGAGCTTGAAAAAAATGTAAGTTTGCGCGTCGAAGATACGGACAGTACGGACGTATTCAAGGTAAGCGGTCGTGGAGAGCTTCATCTTGGAATCTTGATAGAAACAATGCGCAGGGAAGGGTATGAGTTTCAAATATCAAAACCTGAGGTTATTCTCAAAGAAATCAACGGAGAGCAATGTGAACCGTATGAAAATCTGATAGTCGATGTCCCTGATGAGGCATCAGGAAGTTGTATTGACAGGTTGTCAAACAGAAAAGCAACTATGCTTGAAATGAAATCTTCAAACGGCAGAACAAAATTGAGATTTTCTATACCCGCAAGAGGTTTAATCGGATTTAGAAATGAATTTATGCGTATGACTCGCGGTGAAGGTATTATGTGTCATACATTCGACGAATATAAACCTTATGCCGGAGATATTCCTAAGCAAAGAAGCGGGTCAATACTTGCACACGAAACGGGTGAGGCTATTCCTTATGCTCTCGCACAGTATGAAGATAGAGGCGTGTTCTTTATTACTCCAAAAACAAAAGTATACAGAGGAATGATAATCGGAGAAGGCAATAAGGCGCAAGATATTGCAGTTAATATTTGTAAAACAAAGAAACTTACGAATATGAGAAGCTCAACCGCTGATGTTATGGTAACGCTTCAAGCACCTAAAATACTGTCTTTAGAAGATTGTATGGAATATATTGCGGAAGACGAACTTGTAGAAATCACTCCTGAAAATATCAGAATGAGAAAAGTCGATTTGGTAAAATTCAGAAGTATATAGTCTGAATGGGGTAAATGGGAAAAGGTGACTTAGTAACCAGATGACTAAGTTAATAAGTTACTAGGATTTTGTGTGGTTATTTCATCGCACCACGTCAAAAACTCTCAAATCCTGTCATTACAAGAGCCGATAGGCGTAGGGTAAACTTTAGTCTACCAACATTATTGTTATAGAACTCTAACCAGTGATGGTTCAATAAGTTTATAAAACTTTTCGTCTAAATTATTGTAATCTGCAAAATTAACAATGTATGGAATTTTACTTTGGTTGAATTTTAGACTGATTTCTTCAATTACGGATATTGGTATTTTACTGTTTGATTTTATTAATATATCAAGATCAGAAGCTTTTGAAAAATCCCCCTTTACTCTTGAACCATAGTAATAAAATGAATAAGGGTACAATTTTAGGATTTCTTTAATAATTATTTCTTCGTTAGGCGTAATTCCTTTAATCATTAATCAACACTCCGTCAAGACTGTTTATCAAATACTCTACATCTTTTATGAACTGCGGGATAATGTCAATAATCAGATAAGTATTACCATCATTGTATTCATTCGAAGTGCAATTTCGCTTTTCTCTATAATCTACCCAGTTTTCAAAATTCTCAATCAAGTCAAGAGAATACATTTCTCGAAAAATATTATTAATTGCAAGTTCTTTTTCCTTTTTGTCATATTCCTTTTTTAAAAATTTATTCATAATTTTTTTTGATGTTTCGTAGGTATACTCAAAACGCTTGATACAAGAATCCTTAATATAATTTTTTAATTTCTCGTCGCTTTGTCTGGTGTAATCATAATAACATTCTGATAATGTTTGAATACTATTTTTTAAATTACTTAAATCTAATTCACTTCTGTTCATAAATAACTCCGGCAAATATATAACACAAATATTAATATTTTGCTATTTGCGTTTTTGTATAAATTACAAACAGTCATTATCAGTTGGTGCCGACATATTATTTATCATCATCTGAGTTGTAATCCAAAACTTTATTCAAACAACCGATAAATTCACCCATACAACAAATTGCAAGTGAATAATAAACATTCATCCCTTCTCGCCTGTCTTTTATCAAACCAACTGATTTTAATTTTGTAAGACTTTTTGAAATATGTGGTTGCTCATATTTTTTTAATGCGGATTGGATAAAGTAAAGAATTTTGTTTTTCTCCGCACCATCTAAACCTGTGCCAATCTGCGTTTTGGTATATATATGTCATTTTTTCTCCGAATATTATACGGAGATTATAACATCTTTCCTCCGAATTGAAACCGAGAAATAAATAAAAATTTTATTTTACGGTATTCATATTACGTATTTTTTGAACTCTGCTTGTATTTTCGTGATATTTCATTAAAATATAATTATGAGAGAATTTTTCGCAAGTGTGTGCATAATATGTTTACTGTCAGGCGGTATTTGTTATTCGGCTTCTGATGATTATTCTTTGCCATCAGAACAAGTTCAATCCGATGACGTTATTGATGAACTCGTTAATCCTGAGAGTGAAACTCAACCTAACGGAAGTGATATCAAGCCTGATAAGGTATACACTCAGGCTGAATATGAACAAATATACAGAGATTTGGAAGTCCCGACTTTTACGTTTATACACGGAGTTGATCCCGACCAATACTATGATATGAAGGATACTGCATGGTCACCGTATCCTCTTATGAGGCTGAACTCCCCTATATACTTTAAGTCTATAACCATTGAACCCGGATATTATCTTTTGACTCCTCGTCAATACAAGGGTGATTGGTTTATCTTATTTAAAGAAGCGGGAAAAGTAAAATACACAATTCCGGTTTTTGAAAAGAATTATACGGAACCCGGATATTATCACACGCATTTAAAAGAATTGGATATGAAAAAATCTCAGCGCTGGATGGTTAAATTTTTAAACGGTGTCGGCAAATACTTCAAGAAATCAAAACGTAATCCGGGAGTACAAACAAATCTGGAATTAACCGATTTGGATAACAAGTTCCTATTGATAGAAGTTTATTATGGTGCAATGAGGTATAAAACCATATTCAGAACAGAAAAATTTTAGACTAAAAATACATAGTTTTAACAATTGGAAATCCGGTTTATATTATGTATAATGTTATTAACTTAGGAGGGAACTTTGGATAACAAATTAAACAAATATATAAAGAGAATTACCTTATGTACATTGGCACTAATGATTTCCGTGCCGATGTCCGTAATGGCAGAAACGCCTGCACAGCTTTATGATACGGTTTGGCGTTTGATTAATACTAAATACGTGGATGTATCAGATAACAGTCAGGTTTGGACAAGATGGAGAGATAAGTACAAGAACAAACTTGAAACCCCTGAAGATGCGTATGTTGCTATAGATACAATGCTTACCAGTTTGAACGACCCGTATACAAGATTTTTGGACCCAAAAGAGTTTGCGGAAGAAACTTCTTCAATCAAAGGCTCACTAAAGGGTATCGGGGTTCAAATAGGTTTGAAAGACGGAAACCTTGTGGTAATAGAACCTATTGCGGGTTCGCCTGCAGAAAAAGCGGGATTGAAGGCGGATGACAGAATCCTTGAAATTAACGGAGTTTCGACAAAAGGTATAAGTATAGACAAAGCTGCCGATCAGATACGAGGGGAAATCGGAACAAATGTAAAACTTCTTGTAAAGCGTAAAGAGTCGGAAGCTCCGCTTACCTTCAACGTTACAAGAGCAGAGATTGAAGTAAAAGCAGTTTCGACAAAACCGCCTATTGATGTAAAAATTCCGTCAGATATTCAGTATATAAGATTATCATCTTTTATAAGTAAAAACGCATCAGGCGAAATAAAAGATATTCTTATGAAAGCAAGAGATAAAAAAGGCTATATTCTTGATTTACGTTCTAATCCGGGCGGTTTATTGAGTAATGCTGTCATTATGTCAAGGATGTTTCTCCGTCCGAACGAAACAATCGTAAGTACGGTTGACAGATACGGGTACAAAGAAACCGTCAAGTCAGGCGGCGGGAAAATCACAAGCAAACCGCTTGTAGTTATAATTAACAAAGGCTCTGCATCAGCAAGTGAGATTTTTAGCGGTGCAATGAAGGATAACCATAGAGCAACAATTGTCGGAGAACAATCTTTCGGGAAAGGGCTCGTACAAGAGATAAACAGACTTCCTGATGATGCAGGGGTTAATATAACTATCCAAAGATATTTAACCCCGTGCGGAGATGATATCCACAAAAAAGGGATTACTCCTGATGTTGTGGTAAAACTTACGGATGAAAACATTAAGAATAAGGATGATGTCCAATTAAAAGAGGCAATTAAGATTTTGGAAGAAAAATGCAATTAAAGGAATGGAAGATTAATAAGAGTGATGAGGATAAGCCGCTTATTGAGCGGCTTATTTCTGCACGTGGAATAAAGCCGGGTAAAGCAACAGAGGATTTCCTTAACCCTCTTGCAATAACACTTACTCATCCGAATGCTTTTTCGGATATGCCAAAAGCGGTTGAAAGAATTTCAGAGGCAATTGATAAGCAGGAAAATATTTTGATTTACGGGGACTTTGATGCCGACGGTCTGACTTCAACCTCACTTTTATACAAAACTCTGAGTTATTTAGGCGCACAGGTTTCATACTTTATCCCAACACGTGAGGGGGACGGGCATGGGTTAAACTCAAATGCGCTTGTTAAACTAATGGTTTCAAAACGTCCTAAACTTATCATAACTGTTGACTGTGGGATTAGTAATATTGAAGAAGTAAAGTTTATAAACAGTTTTAAAATCGACGTAATATTAACCGACCACCACGAGGCAGGAGAAGAACTCCCGGAAGCCTTTGCAATAATCAACCCTAAAGCGCCGAATTCTCTTGATGAAAAACTTTCTGCACTTGAAATTGATTATTTAACATCACTTGCAGGTGTGGGTGTAGCGTTTAAAGTTGCTCAAGGTATTCTTGAAAAATATGATAAACTCGCCTTCTTATACGACATTCTTCCTTTCGTTGCGGTTGGAACAATTGCGGATGTCGTTCCTTTAATCGGAGAGAACAGGTATTACGTATTAAAGGGCTTGGATTTGATATCCAAAGGAAAGCATTACGGACTAAAACGACTTCTTGATAATGCGGGATATTCAAATATTGATGAGGGAATAACATCGGAACAGGTTGCGTTCGGTATTGCACCAAGAATAAATGCCTCAGGACGATTGGATGCGGTTGATGACGCACTAAAAGTTTTAATAAGTGATAATAAACAGGAAATTGAACTTTCGGTTATTGCACTTGAAAATTATAACAAAATTCGTCAGGAGCTTTGCCATACAACATTTATGGAAGCCGATGAAATGGCAAAAAATATTAAGGATAATGCGATTGTTTTATTCAAACCCGATTGGCATATAGGTATAATCGGGATTGTTGCCTCAAAACTTGTTGAAAAATATCACAGACCCGTATTCTTAATGATGTATTCCAAGGAAACAAAACAAATCCGTTGTTCCGCAAGAGGTGTAGAAGGTGTTTCCGCAATAAATCTTCATGATGTTATTTCAAACATCTCGGATAAACTTGACGGGTTTGGCGGACACGCACTCGCTGCAGGACTTTCTTTTAATACGGAAACAGTTTCGTTTGAAGAAGTAAAAAAAGGCTTGATAGAAACCGTTAACGAGGCTCTTGCGGGCGAAAAGATTGTTCCCGTTATCAATATAGATTTAGAACTTGAACCTAATGATATAACAATCTCAATGATTGATGAATTAAAAACGCTTGAACCGTATGGAGCATCTAATCCGCAACCGTTGTTTGTAACCAATGATTTTATTTTAAAAGAAAAAAGGTTGATGGGTTCAAATAAAGAACATTTACGTTTGACATTGGAAAAAGACGGACAAACCTTTAATGCAATATGGTGGTCAAAAGGTGATATTCCACTCAACAACGGAGATAGAACCGACATTGCATTTTATCCGCAAATAAATACTTTCAACGGTAATACATCCGTTCAGTTGATAATAAAAGATTTGCATTCAGATGCTCTTGAAGTTGAAGAAGAAGTCGGAGTAAAAATATATGACCACAGACAAAAAACGGATATTTTTAAACAAGTAAACGACTATCTTGCAACAACAAAACTTGATACAATTGTGTTTGCAGAAGATAAAGCCGTAATTGATAAATTAAAATTTTATCCTGAGATTTCAAAGAGGGCAACCAATCGGAATAATATAAGAAAATGTGATTCAATAATGTTTTTTGATTATCCTGCAAATGCCGAATTGTTGAATAGTATTTTATCAAAGTCAAATCCGTCGGTTATTCATTATATGAATTATTCAATAAAACACAGTATTGAAGAATATTTAAAAACAATGTCCGGCATGGTGAAATTTGTATGTAATAATAAACAAGGTGTTTTTGATTTCAATAACAGTTCGGTATTTTTGGGTGTAACACGAGAATTGATAGAATACACACTTGAATTATTTGAAGATGCAGGCATTGTAAAAATAACCGAAAGACAAGATACATGCTATATTTTAGATAGTTTTAATCATGTTTCAAACGTTAAATTTGAAAATTTATCTTCATATGCTGTGTTTTATCAAGAATATAGTGATATTGCGGGTTTTAAAGAGTCTTGTCAGAGCATTGATATAGATAAAATAAGTATTTGCACGGTATAATGGGTTGAAAATCGGCTAAAAAGTTGAATTTTGGCTATTGCATTATTTTTTGTATTCAATATAATATGGAATGTACACATAGGAAAGGAGTTTTATCTATTATGAACAAAGAAGAATTAGTACAAGAAATTTCAAAAAAAGCTAAAGTTACTCAAAAAGAAGCAGGTGAAGTTTTAAATGCATTAGTTGATACTATTCAAAAAACAGTTTCTAAAGGTAAAAAAGTTACTTTAGTTGGTTTCGGTACATTTGAATCTCGTAAGAGAGCTGCTAGAAGCGGTAGAAACCCACAAACAGGTAAAGAAATTTCTATTCCTGCAAAAACAGTTCCTGTATTCTCAGCAGGTAAAAAATTCAAAACAGCTGTTAACGGTAAATAGTTAATTTCTGAATAAGAATTGTTAAAACAGTACTTGGGATTTATTTTCAAGTACTGTTTTTTAGTTTGGCTGATTTCTAAAATTAATCTCTCCTCCATATTATCCTTAAGATAAAAAAACGCTTTAAACAATATCGTTTTTTATACAAAAATATCTATACTATTTATAAATAACAGCATAATTATTCAAAATATCTTGTTTGAAACTTTCCGGCAAGTCGTCATAAACATGAATATCAATTAAAAAAGGTATATTGCTTTCTTGCAATAATTCTTTTAGTTCATAAAGCCAATATTAAGAAAAATTAATAAAAATAAATAAATTAATGAAAGATTACGCCAAAAGATTACACCATCTTGAAAACATAAAAATATATGTTATCATGTATATACGGGCTGGTCTAATGACCTCGGTCCACCACGGCAGGAGTTATTCCTGCCATTTTAGTTACAGGGGATAGTACGAAGTGAAAGAGTTGAGCATATTTGTTGACGAATCAGGAGATTTTGGGAAATTTAACGAAAACTCTCCTTTTTATATAGTTTCATTTGTATTTCACGAACAAATACATTCAATCAATAATCAAGTTGCAGCTCTTAATCATTCTTTAGAAGAAATTGGAATGAGAAAACATACAATTCATACCGCCCCGCTCATTAGGCGAGAAAAAAGTTATAAAGATTATGACATAAGCATACGCAGAAAAATATTTCATAAATTATTCTGTTTTACCAAGAATGTTAATATTTCCCATGCGAGTTTGGTTGTAGATAAACACCCTAATTCAACCGCAATGGACTTAACAAAACATCTGTCTAAACAGTTATCAGCACTTATAAAAGATAATTTTCAATATTTTACAAGTTTTGACAATATTATAATCTATTATGATAACGGACAATATCAAGTCACCAATATATTAGTTGCCATCTTTAACACCCTATTAAGTATTGATTGTGAATTTAGACAAGTTTTACCTTCCGAGTATAAACTCTTCCAAACTGCAGATTTAATATGCACACTTGCATTAATAAAAACAAAACTGGAACGAGGTAAAAAGTTTACAAATTCAGAGAAAATCTTTTTTGGTTCTGAAGGGAAATTAAGAAAAACATTTTTAAAATATTTTGAGAAAATTAGACTTGAAAATAATACAAAATTAAAAGTTACACATCATTAAAACTTAATGGAAGTATTAACCTCTCCAAAATCCGATGAAAGGTTATGAACATAATCTAAATCTATACCGTTTTCTTTAAATTTCACAGTTAGTTCTTTACCATCCGTACCTTTTGTTACAATACCTTTTAGCTTGTCAGTACCATGCCAGTAGACGGTTCGTTTTATTTCATAACCATTTTCACCACATTCACATATATCCTTAAGCTTTCCTTCATAATATTTCAGAATTTTTTTAGGCTTTTTGGTTATCGGATTATAATCAATAATAGTTCGCACAG
>CAMDZX010000007.1 GCA_945910925.1 uncultured bacterium
CCTTTCACACTTAGTTTTACCCATGTAAGTTCAGTGAACCTTAAAAATTGCCTCAATGTTAACTTTTGCTAAGTTGAAATATCCGAATGATTTTTTATGTCACATAGATTGAAGATTCAAAATGAATAGTGTACTTCTCAATACGTATAAAAATTTATTAAACATCTACGCTCGTGCACAATTAGTTCTTCAGTTTTAAGTTATCAATATCACAAGAATATATTTTACCTCTATAATTCTAATTTTTATCTAAATTGTTAATAAAAATATATTTTTCTGAAACTTTCTGTTAATATTTCTGTTTTCTCATGTTACTTTAGATCAAACAATGTCTAAATTACACCCTAATTCTCTCTTTCGAATTTATTAGTCAGGTAACAGTGGGCAAGTATATTTTGACTAAATAAAAAATATCTTTTATATTATATACTTAAGCTTATGGAGAAAAATACAAAACCTTTAATTAGTGTTGTAATGCCAATCTTTATACATAAAGATTGGCAGCTTAAGGCTGCTATCAAAAGTATTTTGAATCAAACTTATAAAAATATAGAATTAATAATTGTTGATGGTTCTTCTACATCCAAAAATTATAATATTATAAAATGCTTTAATGATAGTAGAATCATTTATTACAAAACAAAAGGATATATAAATTGTTTGAATCTTGGAATTGCAAAAAGTCGAGGGGAATATATTGCAAGAATGGATTCTGATGATATCTCCTACAAAACGAGAATTGAAGAACAATACGAATTTTTAAGAAATAACAAAGATGTTGATATGTGTTCTGTGCAAGCAAAACTTTTTGGTGATATATCATGTCATAATAAGATAACTGATTACCCAACACATTTGGATTTTATTTCAATTGTCACAAAACACCCGATAGTACATCCTGCAATTATGTTTAGAAGAAAACTAAATGTGAAATACATGCAATTCATGCCAATGGAGGACTGCTATTTGTTCAGAGAATTACTATGTAACGGAGTAAAAATTGCCAACTTAGACAGGGTTTTATATTCATACAGAATAAATTCAAATTCTCTTATGTGCCGTTACAGCAAATATTGCAGTTTTAGGTTATTACAATTCAATATTTATTTCTTAGGGAAATACATGAATGAAAATTTAAGTTTTTACAAAGATTTTTTCACAAAAAAAAGTTTTTGTTATGAAGATTTGTGTGATTTTGTTAAATACTCTCATATTTTATCAACTAAATTTGAGAATGAAATTGATATATACAACATGTTCAACCCATATTGGAGATATATAATATCCAACATAAACGATATCTCATTCAAATATATTTGGATTTTATTTAATTCTAACATGTATCCATATATACAAAAAATGATTGAAGAAACACTAAGTTTAATATTAAAATTTTGTTTTCAACTCAACAATAAATATGTAAATAATAAAAAAACAAAATTTCTTACAATTCTAGGAATAAAAATCCCACTGAAGTTTATCCCTCCACGAAATATTTAGTACTTAATAATATTAAAACTATTTATTTCAGAGAATCAACGGCTCAAACCTAACCATAGAAAAATTATCAAATTGACCAATTTTATGTATAATAATTTCATGGAACATTGAAAAATTAAACACAGGGTAAAAGAAGCTCTTTTCTTAAGGAACAGACCGACAATTATTATGTAGACCTCGGGTGGTTCCCGACTAGAAAGGAGGTTAATATGAGTGATTTCAATTTAAGTTTATTTTTAATCTTTTTGATTTTATGCATATTAAAAACGGCTCTTAATCGAAAGAATAAGAACCGTTAGACCTCTTACAGAGCTTCCGATAGCTTAGGAAACTATCACCCTGTGTTTTTATTATAAACTATTTTTAACATTTTTCAACTATTATATTAAGATTCTTTATCAAAAGTTCTAATTTTGATAATAGTATCTATTTGTTATAACTTTTTACGCAATAAAAAAAGGTCCTTAGACCTCTTTTTTATAATGGTGGGCGTTAGAAGACTCGAACTTCTGACCCTCTCCTTGTAAGGGAGACGCTCTACCAACTGAGCTAAACGCCCGCACCAATATTCAACTTTCAAATATCTTCTCAGTTTGTAGAGCGTCCGACGCGGATTTTCTACATTCGTGAGGTTAACCTCACTGGGCAACTGAGCTAAACGCCCGCACTCGATACAAATTATATTATCTAAAACATATTCTGATGTCAAATAAAATTTATCAAATTCTCATACTTTTATTTTATTAGTATTTCTTAATCTATCAAATGGTGAAGAATTTAATCCATTTTGATAAGGTTTATTTAATGAGGTATTTTGTCTATGAGATGCAAATCTGTTACGTAAAATAGGGGTGATAATATTACTTGCTACCGTACCACCTAATACAGCTGCAGAAGTACTCATAAAGTTATTGAAAGAATTATATGATTTTTCTATTCCGGAGAAATATGGTGTATTTGCGATATTAAAATCTAATTTGCCGAGTTTTGCACCATCTCCATTCCTTATTATCAACTTTCTAATATTATTTGGTAAAATTTTTCCGGTAGAAACTAATTTAGTTGAAAATATCTTTAAAGGCATGGTAAGAATAAAATAAGAAAGTATATTAACTGCCGCATCACCTAACTCTTGGTTAGTCATAAATTTCTTTTGTTCTTTAGAATATTTAGAGTTATGCCGAATCCCAACAATTTGTGCAGCTGAAGATGCAATCCAACCGGCAATTGTTGTCCAAATTAAAGCTGCACCAATATCTTTAGAACACTTATCAAATATAAAATCGGTTGTTTTTTTTACAAAGGAATGAAGTTTCATGCACATCCTCCTTTGCTTAACGAATCAAATTTTGAACGAATATTATCAGAAGCCGGTTTTATTAAAACTTTCGAAGTATCTTTAACTTGCCCTTGTTCTTTTTTCTTTCTCTTACTATCAATATTGTTTAAAAAGTTTGAAATTTTATTTGTTAATGGCATGTCAAAAATAATATTTGTGCCCAACATAACAATACAAGAAAGAATTGTTGCAAGCACTGTTCGATAATTACGCATCCTATTTTTAAACAAATGAGGTGGCAATTTTGAAGAACTTCTTGGGGTAAGTGAATTATCCCACCTATCAATAGAAATATCCTTATCTGTTGTTAGCCCAACAACTTTATACACCCCCCAGCGAACAATACACCCAACAGCAGTTCCTGCCAGAATCTTACCAATCGTTCTATTTCTGGCCGCTCTTGCTGTATCTTTATCTACTCTCTTATTATGTTCATCAATATACGGTTGAGAAAGAATTGCAGTACCACCCATTATCAACCTATTTTGCATAGGCCGCCCCATGATGTCCCCCACTCTATTGAGTTTCTTCAAAAGTTCATCATTTCGAATACCAATATTTGGAAATAAATCAAACAGTCGTTGAGATATTCGCATTTCTTCCACACTTTTACGTAAAAAATATATATGGTTGTACTATAGCATTAATATAAAACCTCTTGAGTAAATAATTTGCTAAAATATTAATAAATATTAATAAAATTCTAAAATATAGCTCTTTATTTAAACATTTGTTTAATATAAAATTGAATTGCTGTTAGTATTTATAAAGAAGGAGATTCAAATGGCAAAAGAGAGAATTGGTATAGATGTTGGCGGTACAAACGTTAAAATTGCTCTTGTCGACAGTAATGGAAAAATTATTTATTCAAATTCTATACCAACACACGCAGAAATGGGTTATGAATATACCATCAATAATATGAAGGAAGCAATAACAGAGCTTCTTAAAGAAACAAAATCCGATCCAAAATCTATTGAAAGCATTGGTTTTGGTTTTCCAGGGCAAATTGATTATAAAAAAGGTGTAGTCAGACTTGCTCCTAATATTCCAGGCTGGGTAAATGTGCCTATTGCGGAGATTATGGAAAAAGAGTTTGGAATTGCGACAAGAGTTGATAACGACGTACGCTGTGCAGCATTGGGAGAATTGAATTACGGTGCAGGTAAAGGTTGTGAAAATCTTATCTGTATAACCGTTGGTACAGGCATAGGTTCAGGTTTGGTTATAAACGGGAAACTTGTAAGAGGAGCATCTAATGCGGCAGGCGAAATCGGTCATATAAAACTCGATATGCATGGCGGGCCGCTTTGCGGATGCGGCGATAGAGGTTGTCTTGAAGCTTTCGCTTCAGGTCCGAGTATTGTTGCAATGGCTGAAGAATACATAAAAGGCGGTAAATCAACAAAATACAGAGAGCTTGCAAATCCTGATATAACACCGTATATTGTGTCAGAGGCTGCAAAACAAGGTGACCCTGTTGCAAAAAGAATATTTGCAATTACAGGTGAATATATTGGTATAGGTTTGGCAAGTGTTGTAAACCTTTTGAATCCGGAAAAAATTATTATAGGCGGCGGTGTCGCAGCGGCAGGAGATTTATTGTTAAATCCGATTAAAGAAAGCTTGCTAAAACGAGCAATGCCAATATCGGGTTCTGCAGTAGAAATTGTTCCGGCACAACTCGGAAACTCAGCAGGGGTAATTGGCGCAAGTTTATTAATAAATTCATAAATATAGTCAGTTAATATAAAAAAGAGGACGGTATTTATCCGTTCTCTTTTTCTATGGTAAAATCGACATATGAGATTAGATAAATTTTTAAAAGTTTCAAGATTAATAAAACGCAGGACTGTTGCCAATTCAGTATCCGAAATGGGTAAGGTATACGTAAACGGGAATATCGCAAAACCAGCAAAGCAACTAAAAGTCGGCGATATTATTAAAATCGAATACACTAATAAAACGATAGCCGTGAAAGTTTTATCTGTTCCAACCGGCAATGTAAGTGTTCAGGAAGCATCAACGCTATACGAAGAACTATCTTCCGACATTTGAATCAATAATGTTTGAAAACCAAGGAATATAGCTATATTTACCTTGAAGTGATGTTATAACAAGATAAACCATAACAACAAGTACCGTAAAACTTATTATCGAAAATCCAAAAACTATCGGTGCCGTAAAGAAGAATAAAATCTTATAAACCAAAATGTTAATTAACGGTATGATGCCCAAAATACTCACTACAAGATTTACAAATATATTAAACAAAAAGTATGCCATTACAAGAAAGAACGACTGAAAGATATGGTATTTTAGAAATGACTTCAAATTAGTTTTTGTAACCGCACAAAATATTAGCCATATAAATCCTACCATTCCCATAGAAATATACGTAGCTGCAGCAATCAATCTATCTAATATTGATGCCGAATTAGAATTCCTCAACTATCTCATCCTTTCTCAAATCTTCAACATAATCTTCTAATACCTGAATATATACAAGCTTAAATTCATCGTTTTCAGGTCTTAATCCGACAGCCGCTTTATAAGAGTATATAGAACGTTCTATTTCATTATTCATATAATATGTATTTGCTATTAATATATATAAATCAGGATCTAATTTTGATATTCTTAATGCAGCTTTGTACTGTTCTTCTGCCTTATCAAATTGTCTAAGGTTAGAATACATGTTACCTAATAAAATGTATGCTTTAATTTCTTGAGGATTTACCTCAATAGCTTTTTGATAAAGCTGAATTGCCTCATCATATCTTTTGAAATCTGATTTAGAAATTGCATAACATATAATTGCTCTATAATAACTATCCCCTTCAAGAGTAAGAGAAAGTTCAAAATATTTGTTAGCCATATCTTCCTTTTTAAGAAGTGATAAAGTATTAGCCAAACACAAAGCTACTGTTTGATTTGTAGGCTCAAGTTCAAAAACTTTGTGATAATAATCGTATGCACCTTCATAATCGTACAATTTAAAACATACATTACCTAAGTCGACCAATGCGGTTAAGTTATTAGGGTCAAGTGACAAAGCCTTTTCATAATAAGCTTTTGCCTCAACATAATCCTCAAAATCATGATATAAAAGAGCTATTGAATTGTATATCTCAGGGTCTGTTGAAACAAAATCCAGAGTTCTGTTGTACCATCTCAATGCCTTTGCAAAATTTTTCATCTCAGCATAAGTATTGGCAAGATTGTAATAAACCAAGAAGTTACTTGGATTAACAGACATTGCTTGTTCAAAACACTTCAACGCCTTTTTGTACTCTTTTTGATAAAACCAAATACTGCCGACATTTAGCAGAGCATCCATATCATTCGGGTCAAAAGCTAAAAGACTATCATAAATCGAAATCACCTTATCATACTGTTCTAACATTGCATAGTATTTTGCAAGTTCATGATAGTGATCGGCATTCTTTGGTTCTTTTGCCAACGCTATAACTGTTTTTTGTATTGCTTGTTTAATTTCTTGTTCATTCATAGTTAAATTCTACCGTATTATCCTATTTTCGTAAAGTTCTTATCATTTATTAATATAGTCAGAATATTCTTCCGATTCTTTTTTCCATTCATCTTCGGATACTGAAAAAGCGTGGTTCCAAAATTTCTCAATTGCATAATTTTCACGTTCTTCTTTTTGAAGCACATGGACAACTACTTCACCATAATCAAGAAGGTTCCATCTGTTTTTGGCATCCTGTTCAAATCTTAAAGGTTGAAGTGCAAAATAATCCTTTATTTTTAATTTTACAGAATTAGTTAAGGCTTTTACTTGTGTTGAAACATCCCCTGAGGCGATAACAAAATAATCTGCAAAAGATGAAACATGACTGATATTTAATATTGTTATGTCTTTACCAAGCTTTTCATCTAAAATTCTTGCAATAACACAAGCTAATTTTAAAGAAGAAACATTTTCCATTAATCAACCTCTCCCACATCTAACATATTTATCATATCAACTCTCCTTTGATGTCGTCCTCCTTCAAATGATGCATTTAACCATTCATCAACGATATCAAGAGCCAGTCCAAAACCGGTTATTCTTTCTCCCAGACAGAGAACATTAGAGTCATTATGTTGTCTTGTCAACCTTGCCGAGAAGGTATCCGTACAATGTGAAGCCCTTATACCTTTTATTTTATTTGCATATATAGACATGCCTATTCCCGTTCCGCATACAAGAATCCCTAATGCCTGCTCAGTTATAACTTTTTTACATACAAGTTTTGCGATATCAGGATAATCACATGAGTCTGTTGAATAGCAACCGACATCCTCTACATCGTAATTTTCATTTTTGAGATGCTCTATAATTTTATTTTTTAAAAAGAACCCGCCATGGTCAGAGCCTATTATTAGTTTCATATCAGGTATTGAATCCTTATTAATAATTATCCTTCAAACTCTATTGTAACAAAAATTTAACATTTGACAAGATTTATTAAAGTTTTTTCAAACAAATGCCGTAGATAAGAATGTACGTTAGGAGTTGGTTAGAGGATTTAACTATGGACAAATATTTTGACATTGACGAAATGATGATTGAGTATTCTGAAATGACAGGTTTTGATTTTAATTCAAAAGCTTTTCAGGAAATCAGAACAGAAGTTAGTGAATACGCAAAACAAGCTTACACATTCAAATACGGTCACTATGACTGTCTTGACTTGGTTGCGGGACTGACACAAGGAGCATAAATATGGATGCAAAACGAGATTTTTTTAATGGTTGCCTTCCGGGCAATTGGGTTGAAGCAGAAGCAACGGAAATTCCTGAACCGGAAAAAGTAGTGGTATCCCAAAGAAAAGATATAGCAATTCTTCTGGCAGAATTAGAAGAAATCAAAAACACTTTTGAACGTATTGAGGAAAAGAAGATACGACTACAAAATTTAATGCAGTTTTATAGAGGAGGTTTAACTACGACATAGATATCGGCCCGCCTATATGGTACAGACAATTCAACTGTCACAAAAGAAAAATCCGACTATCACGCCAATTTTTGAATAAAAGTCGCACGATTTAGCAGGTCTAAATCGTGCGTTCAGTATGAAGTTTACAAATAAAATATGTTAGGCTATCATAATAGTATACCTTGACTTTTATTTAAGTAGCTAATTAATTGTAACTAGCTATAAATTGACAATTGAATTATGTTATCTTGAGATAACAGGTATAATTTGGAAGTCCATTTTAGTTGGACAGATGGTGCGATCATTTTGGGTAATCGGCACTGCGAGGGAGTTTGAGGAGTAGGAAGTAATCAAACCATTTGTCCATAAATGGGACTATTCGGACTTTTTTCGGACTTGGACAGATGGTGTGATTATTTTGGGCAAAGGGGGAAATGAGGAAAATAGCCGTAAAATCACAGAATTATTGTAAAGTGTACAGACAGTCCGTTTTCAAAAATCGTTTCTGAAACACCCCGAAAAATTAGGAAAGTAATTTTTTCAAAATTCCTTGCATCACATATTAAGTTTATATTTTAAGAGAAAATCAAAAAATCAGAATATTAATTTTTGTAACAATATTTTAAACTATAGGCAATTTTGAATCTTCATATAATTTTAAGAAAACATCATGAATATAAATAATTACCACTCAAATTTCAACAATGTAAATTTTAAAGGTTTGTTTTCTCACTCAAAAAAGAAAGAAAATCCTGTAAGTACTGTTCCTAAAGTTGAGAAACCTATTTACAAAAAAGCATCTCCTTATATATTAGCAGGATTAATGCTTGCAGGTGTAAAAACGTGTTCTAATATGGATAATGTAAATTATCAAAGTGAAGATATGTATGGAAATATGAAAATAGAATGTGTCAACGTAAAACCGGAAGTAAAAGATTCTATTATAGCACCTGTATTAGAATTAAAATCAAAATTAAATAAGGAAAATGATTTTTTGGATGATTTAGAAATAGATATTGTAGATAAATATAACAGTTTAGATGACAGTCATTCTTTTAAAACATTTTTGAAAAATGAAGAAAATACAGAAAATGATAAAGGTTGTAGTTTATACTCAGACAATAATCTACGAAAAGTAATCGTTATTCAAAAGGATGCACATGGTTTTGCAGATAAATTACATAATTATGTTGAGATAGGGGTAAATTCTGAAATTCCGTCGATTAAACAAACGTTATTGCACGAAGTAGGACATCAGTTTGATCAATATTTTGGTCATGATCCTAATAGTGAAATTGCATTAAAATGGGATTCTATAATGCTTGCAAAAGATAAAGATCCAAAGACAAATCCATTTATGTTTAACATGAGCAATGAAGATTTTGAAATTAATAAAGCTTATAGAAATTCTTCAGGTTTAAGTGATAAAGAGGAGTTTAAAGCCGCAATTCAAAAAGATTTTCAACATATTGCAAAACTAAAAAAAATGGATGAATATTTATTAAGTTCAGATTATGAGTATTATACCCAAGGTATAGATTTATCAAAGCCTATCACAATGGAGGATGTACAATCTGCAGACTATGCAAGAGCAGAAGTGTATGCCAATTTGTTCGGTTATGCAATGGGTGGAAAAGATGGTGATAAAAAAGTTTTTTTAGAAAATTTTCAACATTCACTTAAAGTAGTAAAAAGTGATATAAATAAATATATTGGACAATAAAAAAGCTCCTTTCGGAGCTTTTTATGAAGTTAGCTACTTCAATTTTATAAAATTTAGCAATTTTTATGATGTAGCCCAACTTACAAAAGATTTAAGTAATCTTTGACCTCCGGCTACAGTATTATGATATGCGCTTTTTATTGCCGCGTTTGTATTTTCATACCCGTTTTTTAGAGCATTACCAATTGCCGCGCCAACTGTTTTCATAGCAGTGTCAGCATGGTTTATACTTTTTGCAGCACGAGCTGCAAGACGTGCAGCGGCTCTATTACCAACAGTTGCTACAGTATGAGTTCCTTTTACGACTGCTTTTGCAGCACCAACCCCCTTATTATATACTTTTTCTGCACCGCGTTGTACATTATCTGCAACGCGTGCTGCACCTTTTAAGTTTTTACCTTCATTACCTGTTTTTTCGTCAGCTTTCAAGCCATCAAAGAAATCTCCAATACCTTGTTGACCTTCTTGGTAATTTTGTTCAACACCATTTAATCCACTTTGAATGGCATTATCGATTTTTTTAGTATTATTATCTAATTTTTTTTGATATGCTCCATTTGCTTGATTATTTTGAGCTTTTGCTGTTTCTGCTTGTTGTTGTGCAGCTTTTGCTGCTGCTTCATGTCTTGCAATATCTTTACTGATTCCTGCCATAGTTAGATCCTCCATTTTCTTTCTATATTACTACTACAATTTGTTTATTAATAAGGTTATATTTTATGTTTTAAAATTTAATTTAAAAATATAATTATGATTTTTTATTCGCTTCATCAGAACTCCGAAAATGTAATTGATGATTTATATATCTTATATATATAAAAAAATATATATAATAAGAATTGCATTAATAAAAATTATTTGTTACATTTTGTAACATGTATTACTTTGTCAGCAAGTATTATTTAAATAAAAGAAATTTACATAGTCTAACAAATAAAAGATTTGTAATAATATCTTGCACATAATTCTTTTCCTTATCATTTTGTATTTTACACTTCTACAAACTCACACATGTTGATTACGGCATTTTTTTTTCAAAACTTGAGATAAAAATAAAGTATTGTTACAAATCGTAATATATGGTATAATATAATAGTAAACAAAAATAGGAGGATTTATTTATGGAAGACAATACACAAGAATTAGCACTACAGTTAGATGAATGTGTCGCTAATGGTGAAAATCAAAAAGCATTAGAAATAATTGATTTGTTATTAGAAAATTTACCTAAAAAAACAGAATTAAATGTTATAAAGGCACATATTCATAATGAGTTAGAAGAATATGAAAAGGCTATTGAAAGTTGTAATATTGCATTAAAAACACTTATGACAAATCCGGAAGTATATTTTGAAAGAGGATATGCATATGATAGACTTGAAAAAGTTGAAGAAGCCATACAAGATTATGAAAATGCAATTAAATTGAATACAAGAGATGTTTTTTGTTACATTGGTTCAGCAATGAGATATATTGAAAAAGAAGAATACGAGAAAGCTGTTAAAAATTTAACAAAAGCATTAGAATTTAATGAAGAAGATGACCATGTATATTATCGACGTGCTGTTGCTTATGCAGGTTTAGAACAAAAAGAAGAAGCAATTGCAGATTTAAATAAGGCGATTGAATTGAATCCTGCTGAATTGTATGTTCAAGAATTAGAAAAACTGAAATAATAAAATAGAAACTAATTTATAAGAGGATGACCCAAAAGTCATCCTCTTTTTTTAAATACTTAAACAAGAATAAAAAATAATTTGGCATTAAGCTAATTGTAAGAGAACACTTAGTTTGATTGTTTCTTACGGATAGTATGATTATTTTGGAAGAGTTAAGTTCAAGAATCTTGCAAAAATGTTTGCATTAAACATACTCTTTTAATATTGACAAACACGCCAATTTTTATTAATAAGTCGCACTGTTTAGCAGGTCTAAATCGTGCGTTCAGTATGCAGTTTACAAATAAAATATGTTAGGCTATCATAATAATATACCTTTACACGGAGAGGTGTCCGAGTGGTTTAAGGTGCAAACCTGGAACGTTTGTGTGGGGGAAACTTCACCGCGGGTTCGAATCCCGCCTTCTCCGTTTTTTGAATTTATTATAACAATATTGCATAAGGGATGAAAACCGCAAAGCGGAGCTTTACCCGTATATTTTGACTTGCAGTCTGTAGGTCGGATTTTCATGAATTAAGACATACTACAGCATCAAGATTAAATGAAAAGGGTGTGGATATTCTAACTGTAAATTAACAGTAGGTTTCAGAAAAAGTAACACATGTTTTTAGAAAAATAACAATTCGAATGTAAATTATTGTGAACAAAGTTCTCTAAAATCTAACAAAGTTCTTGACTTTAAATTTTATTTTTGAGAACATAAAATCAGGTCAAAGTTTCCCGATTTGACATGAGAGATAAAACTCTTGAGAGTCGGTAGTAACGGCTCACCAAATGTGACAGCGATGTATATTGGTACCTTGATAACTATAATAATATTCTATATTGCAATACCAACGTATGTGTATTGGTATATAGGTTGTAATTATTGTCAATCAGGTTATGTACAGTAACTGTTACCACAATATGCATTAACAGGGGAACTTCGTTAATGCATGATAATAGGGTATTCGAACAAACTAATCCTGACCAATTGCTCCTTTTTAGGTGGGGAACCGGGCAGTAGTCTGCTAGAAAGGAGAAACGAAATGAGGAAGAAACTCAAAATCAAAAAATGGACTGGTTTGCTTTACACCATTATTAGAGCTGTAATTCTTGTTTTAGAATTATTAAAGCATTTTAAGTAAGGCTAGAATACTCTTTTTTATCTATAATAGGAAAATTTAAATGTTAGGTGAAGCTTTAAGATTAATCCGAGTTTTTCATGATGTCAAATTAAATGAGTTAGCAGAACAACTTGGGGTATCAAAAGGATATATTTCTGAAATTGAATCGCAAAAAAAGAAACCCTCATTGGATCTTATTGAAAAATATTCTAAAAGATTTAAAATATCAACTTCTGCGATTATGTTATTTTCGGAGGAGTTGGATAAAGACAGAAGCGATTTAAAAATTGGAATAAGAAATAAAATCCTTAAGTTTTTACGAATAGTTGAACATATAACAATTAACAACGATGTTGAAAAATAGTTTTTTATATAAAATTGGAAATAAAACAAAATTAGCCAAATATCTTGGTATTACTCGAAAAGAATTGTTAAATTTATGCAATGATGATTTGTATAAAGTTCACAATGAACCGAAGCATAATGGAACTGGTACAAGAACAATTGAAGCTCCTGCAAAGCAATTGAAGTCGATTCAGCGAAAACTAAATAAAGAATTGCAAAAATTAGAAACCCCTTTATATCTATTTTCTGGTATAAAGGGTAAATGTTTTATAGATAATGCTCTTGTCCATGTTCAAAATAAATACATATTATGCGTTGATATACATAGTTTCTATCCAAGTACTGATAGTAAAAAAGTTTTGCAATTTTATAAATACTATTTAGAAATTCCAAATGATATTGCAAAAATTTTAATGGAATTAACGACTTTTGAAGGGCATTTACCAACAGGGGCTCCAACAAGCGTCATTCTTGCATATTTTGCATACGCAAGAACATTTGATGATATTTATAAAAAAGCCCAAGAATTAAATATAGATATGAGCGTTTATATTGATGATATAACATTTTCAAGTCAAAAACCTATACCCAAATCATTTTACAATTTTGTTGAAAAGCGTATGAAGCAGCAGGGACTTACATTAAAGAAAAATAAAACAAGATGGTATAAACCAGACGACTTTAAAATCATTACTGGGCATGGAATATCTGCCAAAAACGAAGGAAAAGTTCCTCTTAAAAATATCTTAAAAATTAAAGCAATTATGCAAGGTAAAAATATTAAAGAATTATCCTATAAAGACTTGGTTTCGTTGAAGGGAGCTTTGGTGGTAGCTCAAAGAATAGAACCTAAATTTTATAATACTTTGTTT
This sequence comes from uncultured bacterium, assembly GCA_945910925.1. Taxonomy (GTDB): domain Bacteria; phylum Cyanobacteriota; class Vampirovibrionia; order Gastranaerophilales; family Gastranaerophilaceae; genus UMGS1585. Next base: position 13,511 of record CAMDZX010000007.1, read on the forward strand.
AAAAGGGTGTGTATATTAATAAATAATTGGAAGATACAAAAATTTTAACAATGTTTCATGTCTATTTTTGATATATCTATATATTGTAAGTAAATTATATCAGCATTATTATACAATAAATGAATTACTGTTTTTATGGTACAATAAAATATATAAATAGGAGCTTCAATGAGTGTTGTCTTACAGGAAAAAGTAGATATAAAAGAGGATGTTCTTTTTCAATTAGATAAAGAATTGCTCGAAATCTTGCTAAAAGATCATAGTTCTAATAAGAATATTATTTGGGCTATTGATGATTATAAAATATATGGCAACAATTTTTCTGCGAGTGATTATATAACAATAGAATCTATAACCGGGAAAAATGGTAATATAATAAAGCCGAGAACAGAAAAGTCAAAAGAAGAACAAGTTATTAGAATAAGACAAAAAGCAGAAGTATTTACTCCGTCTTGGATTTGTAATGCCCAAAATAATCTAATTGATAATGATTGGTTTAAATCTAATACTGTATTCAACAAAGAAATTGATAAAGGTTGGATTACAAATAATCAAAAAGTCAAATTCCCAAATGGCAAAACTTGGCAAGAATACGTTAAATTAGTTCGAATGGAAATCACTTGCGGAGAAGCTCCATATTTGACAAGTAGGTATGATTCAACAACCGGTGAATATATTGAGCCAAAAGACAGAATAGGATTGTTAGATCGAAAATTAAGGGTAATATCTGAAAATATTTCCATAGAACAATTATGGATAGAATGGGCAATTGTAGCAGTTCAAAATATTTATGGCTATGATTGGCAAGGTGATAATGTTCTTCTTGCAAGGGAAAATGTTTTATATGCAGTTTTAGAATATTTTGAATACAAATTTAATAAGACATTACCAACTAATATAATAAAAGAATTGTCTGAAATTGTCTCTTGGAATATATGGCAAATGGATGGCTTAAAGTTCGTTATACCAAATAGTTGTGTAGATGAAATAATTGAAGAAAAAACTCAATTATCTTTGTTTACAATAGAACCTGACAAACAAGAAGTACAATTACCTATAAATGAATTAAAGAAATGGGATAGACAATGTAAAGGTTGTAAAAATAATAATCCTTTAAAGCATACTGGAATATATTGCTATATTATGGATTGGTTAAAAAATAAAAAAGTTAGGTTTGTCGATATAGTTTATGGGGTAAAATAGGTGGAAGATAAAATATTATTTGAAAAGACATTTCAAAGAAAATTAATTTATGTTTTTAGAATAAATGATGAAGCTCACAAAGGACTTTTAAAAATTGGCGATGCAACAATTAAGTCTGATTTACCAAATGAAAAACTAACCCCATCTTGTTCTGAACTTAACAAAGCAGCGAAACAACGAATTAATAGCTATACTAATACTGCTGGGATTGATTATGAACTTTTATACACAGAATTAGCGATAAGAACAGAAAAAGATAAAAACAATAATGTTATTATCCAATCATTTAGGGATAAAAAAGTACACGAACTTCTTGAAAATTCCGGTATAACAAAGGTTAAAGTTAATAATACAACAGGTCAAGAGTGGTACAAAATTGATTTGGAAACGGCAAAAAATGCAATTAAAGCGGTTAAAAATAACCAAATATCTCTGACCCCGGGACAAATTTCAACAAATAAAAACCCAATTATATTCAGACCTGAACAAAAGGATGCTATTACCAAAACTATTAAAACTTTAAAAACTTCAGACAGGATGTTATGGAATGCAAAAATGCGTTTTGGTAAAACAATTTGTGCGTTGGAAGTTACAAAACAATTAGGCTTTCAAAAAACGTTGATTATTTCACATAGACCTGTCGTTGATAGTGGCTGGCATGATGATTTTAATAAAATATTCAAAGATGAAGATAAAACTGAATATATCGCAAAAGGAATTAAGTTCGACATAGAAGAAAAAATTAAAAAGAATGAGAAATTTATTTATTTTATGTCTATCCAAGACTTAAGAGGTTCGCAAATTGTTGGTGGCAATTTTGATAAAAATGACAAAATATTTGAAACAATGTGGGATTTTATTATTATAGATGAAGCTCACGAGGGTACAACCACATCACTTGGTAATGACGTAAAAGAACTCTTAAGGACAGATAATCACACAAAAATTTTAGAATTATCAGGCACTCCATTTAATATTATGGACAAGTATGAACAAAACAATGTTTATACTTGGGATTATATGATGGAACAGTCCTCTAAACAAAAATGGGATATTGAACATTTTGGAGATTCTAATCCTTATGAAGAATTGCCACAAATGAAAATATACACCTATGATTTGGGCGAAAGTTTAGGCGTAAGCGAATATGAGGAAATTGAAGATAAGGCTTTTAATTTCAAGGAATTTTTTAGAACCTGGACTTTAGATGATAATAAAAAACCTGCGGATGCGATAATTGGGGACTTTGTACATAAAGTAGATATTGAAAATTTCTTAAATTTAATAACAAATAAAAATGATTGTAATAATTATCCATATTCTTGTGAAGAATATAGAAACTTTTTTAAGCATTCATTATGGATGTTGCCGGGTGTAAAAGAAGCAAAAGCATTAAGTACAATGTTAAAAAGCCACCCTGTTTTCGGTTCAGGACAATTTGAAATTGTAAATATTGCAGGTGATGGTGACGAAGAAGATGATTCGCAAGAAGCACTCACAAAAGTAAAAACCGCTATTAAAAAAGCATTAGAAAATGATACTTATACCATTACTCTTTCTTGCGGCAAATTAACAACAGGTGTAACAATTCCTGAATGGACTGCTGTTATGATGTTATCGGGTTCTTATTCTACATCAGCCGCTAATTATTTACAAACAATATTCAGAGTTCAATCACCTGCAAATATTAATGGAATGAGAAAAGAATATTGCTATGTGTTTGATTTTGCACCCGATCGAACATTAAAAATGATCGCCGATGCAGTACAATTATCAACAAAAGCAGGTAAAGCAAATAATGCTGATAGGAAATTGATGGGTGAATTTTTAAATTTTTGTCCTGTTATATCCTATAGCGGTACAAGAATGGTTAAATATGATGAGTCAAAACTTTTGCAACAATTAAAACGTGCTTATGCAGAAAGGGCATTAAAAAGTGGATTTGATGATACAAATTTGTATAATGATGAACTTTTAAAATTAAACGAGGTTGAATTACAACAATTTGATAATTTAAAAAAAATTATTGGCTCTACTAAAGCATCACCAAAAACAAAAGATATTGATATAAATAAACAGGGTTTAACAAACGAAGAACACGAACAATTAGAAAAGTTAAATAAGAAACCCAAAAAAGACAGAACTCCGGAAGAAGAAGCTCGTCTTGAAGAATTAAAAGCACAAAAAGAACAAAGACAAAATGCAATATCTATTTTAAGAGCCATATCAATAAGAATACCTCTCTTAATATATGGTGCTGATATAAGCAAAGAAATTGTTACCATTGAAGATTTATTAAAAGATGATGTTATTGACATCAACTCTTGGGAAGAATTTATGCCAAAGGGTGTTGATAAAGAATTATTTAAAACCTTTATTAAATATTATGATATTGACGTATTTAATGCTGCAAGTCAAAAAATAAGAAAAATTGTTAAATATGCTGATACTTTATCGCCAACAGAAAGAGCAATGGAAATATCAAAATTGTTTTCATATTTTAAAAATCCTGATAAAGAAACGGTTTTAACACCATGGCGAGTTGTAAATATGCACTTGGGCGATTGTTTAGGTGGTTATAATTTCTTTGATGAAAAATTTGAAAAAGATATAGACGAGCCAAGATTTGTAAATCAGGGCGAAGTAACAAACGAAACTCTAGGTAATACACAAGCTCAAATATTAGAAATAAATTCTAAAACAGGACTTTATCCGTTATATGTAACATACAGTATTTTTAGAAGTAAATGTCCTGATATAAAAAATACACCCGTTGAAGAACAAAGAAAAATATGGAATGAAACGGTACAAAATAATATTTATGTTATTTGTAAGACACCTATGGCAAAGAGTATAACAAAAAGAACTCTTGTTGGCTTTAATGATGTAAAAATTAATGCTCATTATTTCGAAGATTTAATAAATACAATTCAACATAAGCCAAAACAATTTGTAGAAAGAATTAAAAAACCAAATTATTGGAATAAAAAGGACAAAGAAGAAATGAGATTTGACGCAGTAGTTGGAAATCCACCATATATGGAAATGGATGGGGGCGCTCAAGCAAGCGCAAGTCCTATCTATCAATATTTTGTATCGACAGCCAAGAAAGTAGATCCTTGCTATCTTTCTTTTATAATGCCAACAAGATGGTATGCTGGGGGTAAAGGTTTAGATGGTTTTAGGGATGAAATGCTTGAAGATGTGCATATTGAAAAATTGTTCGATTGTTTATCGCCAGAAGATATTTTCCCTAATACAAATATTAGGGGTGGGGTCTGTTATTTCTTATGGAATAATTCTTATGATAACAATAAAAATTATTCAACAGTAATAACAATCGAAAAAGGAGGTAAACATACCTGTATCAAAAGACCTTTAAAAATTCCAAATTTAGATATTTTTATTCGTCATAGTCAAGCAATATCAATTCTCAAAAAAACATTGGAATTTAACGAAAAATCTATTTCTGACATAGTATCACCTCGTCGTCCATTTGGCATAGATGCTAATATTGTTAAAGATAATGGAAATTTTAATAATGAAACTACACATAATAAAATCCTGTGTTTGGGTAAAGGCCAAAATTTTGGTTATATAAATAAAAAACTCATAAAAGCACATGAAGAATGGGTTCAAAAATGGAAATTATTTGTTCCTAGAGCGAATAATATAGGAACTGAATTGAATGATGATAACCTTAATTCAGTAATTGGTAAACCAGGAACTGTTTGTACTGAATCTTATATTATGATTGGAATTAATACAAAATTAAATGAGCAAAAATGTAAAATTATAAGTAAATATTTAAAAACAAAATTTGTCAGATTCATGCATAGCCTTGCAAAAGCAAGTCAAGATGCTACAGCTAAAACCTATAGATTCATTCCAATGCAAGATTTTAACGAAGAATGGACAGATGAAAAATTATACAAAAAATACGGTTTATCAGAAGAAGAAATAGCGTATATAGAATCAATGATACGACCAATGGAATAAAAGAATGCAAATCTCAAAAAAAGATTATAAAAAAGCTAAAAATACATTGTTATGGCGATATATGAGTTTGCCAAAATTTCTTGATTTGATATTAAATGGAAGGCTGTACTTTGCAGATTTAGGAACTCTTTCAAAAGAAGATCCATATGAAAGTGCATTTCCATTATATGCAGACTATCCTGTGTATATTAAAAAGATAATGGATGAATGCAAACAAAACACAAATAAAGACCCTCAAGCAGCTGCAATTTTGGATGATGCCTTTCCGGATTGTCAAGAATTTGAAAAAATTTCGAACAATTTTAGAATAATAAAAAGTTCAACATTTGCTAACTGTTGGCATTCAAATAAAGATGAAAATTATGCAATGTGGAAAATATATGCTAATAATGATGCAAGCGTAGCAATAGTTACAGATATAGAAATGTTACAGAATGCAATAACTTCTGATAAAAAAATTTCGGCAGGCTTTGTAAAATATAATTATGGCAAGTTTTTAAGTCAAAAAAGAATACAAGGTTTAAACTCATTTAAAAATTTCAATATGCTAAAAAAATATCTTAAAAAAGCTTCTTTTTACAAAAGAGGCTGTTTTGAATATGAAAAAGAATTTAGATTAATCTATCAAGCAGACTTTGTTGATGAAAACAAAAATTATGTCAGTGTTGATATCAATAAGTTGATTAAATATATTTATATATCTCCAAGTGCAGAAGATTTTATTAAAAATATCATAAAGACAACTTTAAATGAATTAAAAAACTGCAATAAACTTCAATTAGAAATTGAGAAGATTGTTGTTGAATCATCAATAAAAGGCAATCTTTTAAATGATTATCTTGGCTCTCTTGCAAGATATTGTTTAGAAAACAATAACAATATCAGCAATGAAAGCCAAAAATACCAATTGTTGCTGTTGCTAATAATAAGTTCAAGTAATTGCTGGCACAAATTATTAAATAACAATGAATAAACAAGACTTATAATAACTTAAAATGACAACATCTAGACACAAAAGAATTTTATTGAGAGTTAATTGTTCACTTTTCAGGGTACACTAGTTCAATAAACGACATTTAAAACTCGTTTAATTTTATTTAATTTTAGCGTTTGGAGTGGTTTAGGTATAAATCTTCATCTAAAAATTAAACATGTCTTAAAAGCGTTTTAAATGCGTTATAAAAAAGCGGATTAAAAAATCAGCTTTGTAAAATTTATTTTATATCTAACGGGTTATAATATTCTTTTTCACCCTCTTCGAGTCTTGCATTATAGATATCAAGGAATGTTTTTATTGAAGAATATCCGCAAACTTTTCTGATATACGATATCGGAACATTTTGCGTAAGCAACATATTAACAAAATTGTGAATTAAGTCACTTGAATTAAATTCATCCAAATCTAATTTTTTAGTAATTGGAGTTAAAACAGTTTCTTCAAAATATTTTTGTAAATCTTCTATCCTTTCAATTTGGAATACAAATTCTTCTTTGGATGGAATATCTTTTGAAAATAATTCAGCAAGGATTTTTGTTGTTTCATCATCAATCGTTAAATACCTAAAAGAAGTATTGACTCTGTGTTTTACGATTTTGCCCGCATGTAAAAATTGAGTAATATATATTTTTTTATCAGTTAAAAATATGTTTTTCCATTGCAAAGCTAAAATTTCAGGAACATTGGCACCCGTTAATAAGGCAAGTCGAATTATCGGATAACCCCAAGAAAAATATGCTTTTGCTATTGATAACATCTTTTCAATTTGAGCTTTTTCTAAAATATTCATATCGATTGCAGTTAGAAATTCAATTTGTTTTACAATTTTATCTTTGGAAGGACAGGCATGTGTGATTATATTTTTTACAACACCAAGATAATTTTTTACAGCTGATACTGAATAACCTGAATTATATTTTTCTTGTTTGTATTTTTTTAAAACTTCTTTGTCTATTTCATTAATCGTATAATTATCAAAATAATATGCTATGTGATTTTTATATGATGTTTTGTAATTAAGTAATCTTTCTTGTTTTTTCTCTAATGAAAGTTGTTTGAAATAATTTTCTGCTGCTTCTTTGAAAGTAATATTTATTTGTTCTGTATTAACAGTACTTTCACTGCCGTTTGGCACAACAAACTCCGCCGTATTTCTCAAATGCTCAATTGTAGGTTTGCCGAGTTCTTTTGTTAATCTTGCATAAAAAACTTTTGCGTTAAAAACAAGGGGGGAATCAATTTTATGCGAATTTTGCAATTCGGTTTGTGCTAATTTTAATGCTATTTCTGATGAAAATTTATTTTTATTCAAATAATATTTTTTAAATGTATCATAAATAATTTGTGGAGTTTTGGTATTTTTTTGACCTCTGATTTTAGGGAATAATCCTCTAAGTCCATAATTTTCAAACTGAAGTTGTAGCATTGTTACAGTTGAATAACCGATTGTATCATTAGAATGTTGAGCGTTGTATAAATCAATAACGGATTTTAAATCTTTTCCTGAAAAACCATTTGTTAGTTTTATTATATTAATTCTTTTATCAACAGTCTTTTTATAACATGGAGAAAGCCTCAAATATTCTTCGTATCCGTCTTGTTCTTCAAGGATGAATTCTTGAAACAATTCAGTTTTTCTTTTTACGGTCTGCTTATTTTTTATTTTTGTATAAAAATAAGTATCTTCTTTTTGCAAAATTACATTTTCCTGAATTAAAACTTCAAGAATTTCTTTTACTTCATTTTCTTCTAACTCTGAAATTGTAACAATTTCATCAAAAGTGAATTTGTCTAATTTCTTTGCTATTTTTTCAATTGTATTTTTGTTATTAATTTTGTCCAATTTTCAATCCTTTCACTTGTTTAACATCAATTTTATTCAATCCGTTGGTTTTTGCTAAATTTTCCAAACTTGAAATTGTTTTAATCAGTTGTCTGAACCTGTTTGTATTTTCAAAAATTATTTGTTTAGCTTCATCGGTTATCTTAATTTCGGATAATTCATCAACAATAATCTCTACATCTTCTTTTGAAAAAGGTTGAAACTCTATAATTTCAGACAATCTATCATATAAATGCTGATATTTCCCCAGCTTGTTTTTAGAATTTTGCATACCAATTAAAACAACTGGAATTCCGACATTATCGTGAATATCTCGTAATGCCTCAATCGTATTTCCGTATTCTAATAAATAATCTATTTCATCAACAATAAGCACTTGTGGTTTTAATTTTAACCTCATTTTGCACCGGTTGCTCAAAGTAGAGATATTTCCTTTTGTATCTTCGCCAATTTCATACAAAATCTCTTTTAACAACCATTTTGTGTTCATTTTATTCTGTGCTCTGATGTATAGCGCATTATTTCTTGTTGCCCACCAAATTGCGGTGTGCGATTTTCCTAATCCGGGACATCCATATATTAATCCCATTTTTGGAGTTGCACTTGATTTGTCTATTAAATTATTAATGATGCCGGAAAAATTTTTCACATTTTTAGTTTTAACAAATATTTTTCTCACTACATTACCTCCTCATCGCCATAAATCTCCTGATAAAGTCTGCTTTCTTTAAAAGTTCTTATCCATTCTTGTTCTTCTTTATTTAACTTGTCTTTTTTAGATAAGTATTCAAATTTGTCAAATTGATTATTAAAATATTTTGGAATAATTTCTTTTTCTTCCGGTTCTTTAATTTCTATGCAAAATTGTTTTAATTCATCAATTTCTTTCTTCTGCTCTAAATCGTTAGTCAGCATAGGGAAATATGCTTTTTGTCTTTTAAGCTCTCTAATGTAATGTTCTTGAGTTCTTTTTTCTAATTGTTTTTTGAGTTTAGTTTTTTGTTTTAAATCTTCAATATCTTTAACTTCACCCATCTCATTTGCTAAAGGATGAGTGCCGATAACTCTGTTTGCAACGCAAATAAATTCTCCGCTAGGTTTATATACTTTAACGTAGCTTAAATCAAATAAACTGTATTTAATTAAAACTTGTCCTTGATAGCCGTATAATTCATAAGCAGAATAATCTGTTTTAAGAAATCTGATATTACAACGATTAACAGTTTTTATTTCAGTCGCCATCATAAGGTCATCTAAAGTATTAATATTAACTCCGGCACCTTTTCCGCTTTCTAATACCTCACCAATCGTTTTTCCTTTAACATGTGAACAGGGTTGGTCATAATGAAAGTTCAACCATTTTTTTACACAGTCAATAACTTCTTGTATTGTCGGAATATATGTATTTGCGATTTCCTTGTGAAAAGTTTCATTTCTTTTACATTTGGCAGGTTTTTCCTCAATATTGACACCTGTGTATGATGGCATTAGTTGTTCAAAAGTACCCTGAAATTCTCTGAATAATCTCTCTATTGGTTTAGCTTTTGCGTTATATGGTTGAGCAAATACCGCTTTTATTCCAAGATTAGCAAATAACCCCGATAAACCGTTTTCTATAAAATATTTTGCCCTAAAGGATTTTCCGTTATCGTGATAAATATATTTCGGAACTTTTCCTAAAGTAATAATCGCATTTCTTATTGCACTGGCGACACTTTGTTTGTTCTCTTCAAGCATAATTTCAAACCCGACCATGGCACCGGATTTCCAATCTTGATAAGCAACCATTGTCGGTCTTGTCGGATTTCCTGTATATGGATTTATCACTTGAAACGCAAGTTTATGCCCATCTCCAATAATGACATCACCTACTTCAAGTTTTGATACATCTCTTTGAATAAATGGCATAACTTTATCATTCAGGGCTTTTGAACCTTCTCGTGCAAAAATCCAAGTATCATAATGTTCTTTTTGATAGTTTTTAATAAATCTTCGATAAGTCATTTCGCTGCATAAATCTGTTACTCCTCTTTGTGTCAGTGTTAATTTTGTTAGAGTTATTGCTTTTCCAACATTTATTTTATTTGGGTGCAGCAATATACTTAAAAATATTTCTTTTTCTTTTTCGCTTAAACCACCTTTTTTAGTTGTTTTAACTCCAAAAGAATAATTTTTAATTAAACAATGCCAGTTGTCGTTATAAATTCTTAATTTTTTATCCCAATCATAAATTGTGCCGATTGCGACGTTACCGATTTGTGAAAATAATTCCGGATATAATAACCCTAAATTATATGACTCAATAAATTCATTGCCGGCTTTGGTTCTACCTTTTTTGCTATGTCTATATTCATTCCATTTTTTAACCAAATCATATTTTGCAAGTGCTAATTGTTTTTGCTCTTCAGGAACAATATAGTTTTCTTCTATTTTTGGTGTTAATTTTTCTTCAAGTTCTGTTATTTTTTCTCTAACATTTTCTTCTAAAGATGTTACTAAAAATTCATAAGATTTTGATGTTTTTCTAACAACATATTTGTTATCTTGAACATATTTTCTAACAGCCCTGTCACCAATACCCTTTATTTCAGCGAGTTCTTTGGTTGTTATCCATTCTTTTTTCTTTGTTATCATGTTTTTCTCCTTTTTCACATTAACTCTCAATTTCCGGAATGTGTAGTCAATGTATATATAGAAACACAATGTGTAACAATCTATCTACTTGCGAAGGCAAGTGGATAAAAACAGTAGAGAAAAAAGTATGTTTATGATATTTTGTCCCATCAAATTTAAAACGGAACTTTGCGGAACTGATTTTAGTTCCGTTTTTGTGTTATTGTTAAATTTGAGGGAATTTATGGATAAAGACACTTCATCATTACCGCCACTTCCTGTATGGGCAAAATATGTAACCAAAGAAAGTCTGCCTGTTGATTTGTATATAATTGCAGATATTATTGGATTGGATAATACAATCAGAATAATGGAGCATTTTAATTATTTGACGTTTAACATACCTAAAAATGTAAGTTATCCATACAAAAAGCAATATATTTTGGATAATTATGATGGCACAAGAGAATCAAGGCTTCATATTAGAAAAACATGCAACGTATGCGATAGTTATATTTATTCGGTTATGAGGGAGAAAAAAGAAAAATAAGGAGTGTTAATGAGTTTTAGAGATGAATTTTACGAAAATTATTTTGGGACAAAAATTGCATCAAATACCCCTGCTGATATACGTAAAGAATTTGATAATAAAATCGATGCTTTTATAAAAATAAACACACCAAAATCTTTATTTAAATTTTATTCTTCCGAACAAAAAAATTTTGAAAGCTTAAATAACAATCTTATATATTTAAATACTGCTCAAAATTTTAATGATATTTTTGATTCTTGTTTTTATGTTGATGACGAAAAAATTTCAAATAATTTTTTAGTGGGGTTATCGGATAGAAAAAGAATTGCTAATTATAAAAACTTTTGTAATAATATTTCGCCTGAAGCATTGAAAATGATTGATAATGCAGTTAATCAAATTAAAAATATGCCTCAAAATAATTGGAAACTTTTTATTAGCTCAGCTTTTCCTATGTTTCAGACTTCATATAAAAACATAATATTTAAAGCGGAAGAATATATTAAGACAGTCCCAAAGTTAACTTGTTTTACAGAAGATGTAACATCTGTTCTGATGTGGTCGCACTATGCAGATAAACACAAAGGATATGCACTAGAATTTGATTTTTCAGATATACAAAATTATTGTGCTATTTGCACTAACAAATGTAAAAACGAACATTATTTCCAACTTTATCCTGTTGTTTATTCTGATAAACGATTTGAAGCAACAGATTTTGTTACTTATTACTTAAATTGCAATTTATGTGCAAATTGTTCATTAGAAGTTCCAATTTTCAATGATGATATTTATTCATTATATAAAATTCTTTTGCTAAAAAATAAAAATTGGGAATACGAAAAAGAATGGCGTTTAATAACTATCTCAACAAATTGCTATTTTGAGAGAATTAATAAAAAACCAAAAGCAATTTATATTGGTGTAAACGCAGCCAGAGAAACAGTTAAGATTCTATTAGAGGTGGCTAAAAAGTTTGAAATACCTATTTATAAAATGAACTATGATTATTCAAACCCAGAATATAAATTAAATATGAATTTAATTAAAAAATAAGTTCCGTTTGAGTTCCACTAAAAGTTCCACTTGAGTTCCGTTTAGGCTAGAAAAATTTTTATTTTGTTTCCATTTTTCCAAGAGTTGTGTTAATTTTTTGTATTTTTATCCTTTATTTATCCTATGGATTGTCCTACGGAAACGTGGCTTTTGGGGATTTTGTTTAAAATTTTAGGAAAAAAGGATAAGAAAAAGTATAAGAAAAGGATAAAAAGGATAATTTCCAAAACCCTAAGAATTACCCTCAAACCTAAACACAATGCAATTCTTTACCTAGTTCCACTTTTCTTATTATCCTTTATAATTTACACTAACAATAAAAGAAATTCTAGACCACGCTGATTTAAAAACAACTCAACAATATACACATACTCCAAAAAAAAACATTTTAGATACTGTAAATATTCTTGAAACATATTAAGACACAATAACGGAATTGAATTATACTAGTCGAAAATTAGTCGAAAAAGAAAATAAAAAACAAAAATAAAGGACTTACAAATACTGTAAGTCCTTTATTTTTAATGGTCGGGATGACACGATTCGAACGTGCGACCCCCTCGTCCCAAGCGAGGTGCGCTACCAAGCTGCGCCACATCCCGATATTCAATTTTCAGTTTTTGGGTGGTAGCGCACCTACGGTGCTTCCTCTCACAAAATGATACTTAATCATTTTGTTCGGCAGAGTCAAGCTACGCCACATCCGATATCTAACTACCGAGTGATTTAATTCTATATTAAACATTCTGCAAGGTCAAGTACAAATTGTGTTAATTATTTACTTTTTCTTCAGATTCAACATTCTTTATTCTTGGTGTATACCTATAATCATTCAGAATCGTGTTAAGAGCCGCATTTAACTTAACGTTCTTAGCATGTGTTACAGGAAATAACCTTTCGTATATAGGATTTGAAATATTTTTATTATTCATAACATTATAAATGTACCACTACACTAAGTAATATACATCAGGTAAATGCTTGATTATTTCGTAAAATACCAGTTATCTGATTACTTACCGACAGGTTTTGAACAATGAAACGTTTTCAATAGTACGATATGCGCAGCAGCTGCGGCAAGTGCTACCATAGCCGCTATTTTATGAATTGTTTTATTCCCTCTCACTCCTGAAAAGGTAGAAACCAATGCCCCACCAAATGCGGTATAACCTGTTCCTGATATCATAGAATGACGATTTATAATACCCTTTTTGTTTTGGTTAGACGTACCATGAAACCCAACAGAAGAACTAATTGAATTAACCCTCATACACACCACCTTTTTTCGGTTATATTATAACATATTTTATTCTACTACGTAATCCTCAATTTCAATTAATTTTTCTCGTGCTTCTTTATTCGCGGGGTTTATATCCAACGTTTTTATATAATCCAATCGGGCTTTTTCGTATTGTTTCAGGATAAAATACGTTAAACCTCTATGAAAATACGCTTGCTCATAATAATTGTTTAAATCTATTGCGTAAGTATAATCTTCAATT
>CAMDZX010000008.1 GCA_945910925.1 uncultured bacterium
GCCTCAACATTTATATATGACTGACTTTCGACAGTAGCTGTCAAAACCAGTTTACCGTTAGCTGTATCCCAATAAGCAGTAGCACCTGCTTTTTCATTTGCATTAATTTGAGAAATTAAACCGGAAATCGTAGTATTTTCATCTATTGTAAATTCTGCATCGCCAATAATGAAAGTTCCGGTTTTTGCAGTAACATTGCCGTCAGCACCTGCAAAAAGACCTTCTTCCGTAATTTTGGAAGATGTTGTTGCCTTATACATTGCAGTTGTAGATTTATATGTTCCATCATCTTGACGTGTCAAACCTAATAAAGATTTGATATTTGATGTATCGTTCGTTGCACCTATAAGCAGTTGAGATGTTTCATTTGCAGGTGTAAGACTGAATAAACCGTCTTCGCCTATTGATGCGTTGACACCAATTTTACTAAAACGTGTTTTTAAATCTTGTAATGTATCATCTTCGCCAATATCAACAGTTTTCTTAACCCCATCGAGATATACAGATAATGAACCTTCTTTTATACCTAATTGGGAAAGCTTCGTTTCATCATCGGCAACGGCACTTGCAGCTTTATCCGAAGTTGCAGATGATTTTGTAGCTAACTTGTCTACTTTTACATCGTATGTTTGTCTTGTAGCATTTTTTGTTGCTGTTGCAGTAAATATATCGTTGTTGGAGGATGTTGCGGTATTATTTGCAAACAAATCAAAACCTGTTCCAAATTTAGCATCCGTAAGTTTTTCTACAGCGGTACGTAAAGAAGTAAACGAACTTTGTAAAGTTGAAATTGTAGCCTGCTTTGCTTCTGCAACCTTAAGATTTGCTTGTATACTTGTAAGCGTTGTCTGTTTTACGGAAACAAGAGCCTCAACCCAAGAGGACGTATCAAGCCCCGTAGCCAAACCGCTGAATGTAATTGTAGGCATATAAAAATCCTTTCATTAAGTGCCTAATAGCGCTATATTTATTATATATCATGTGCAACAAGTTTTCAACCCTAAAATCCTGGATTGTTAAACTTTTGTAACTTAATCTTAGCAAAACATCACTCTAATACTCTCATCTATATTAATGAATTAGAGGTGGCAAGCTCTTTTATCGAAGATATAACAGATTTGATTTCTTCTGAGATATCTTCTTCCGATGATATTTGAGATTTTACAAGATTTGCAAATTCAGCTTTTTTAAACTCGTGCAAACCTTTCTCTTTATAAATCTCCTCTAAAATTTTGACTGTCGGCTCAGTTCTCATTATATCCGAGATTGATATTGTAGAGAAATTTTTAAACTCGGAATTAAGGGTTTTTAAGATTAATGGTTTTGTCAATAAATCTTCAAACTCCCCGCTATTTAAAATGTATACTTTATCAATAGTTCTGAGTTTATTGTTAATCATCTCAACATTTTCAACCGCATCTTTATCCAAAAGGGTAAATATCGGTAATTTCAGTTGTTCAGATAGTGCATAATACAGTTTTACAACTTGATTTTTCCCGCCCGCAGGTAAAACTTTTATACCGTATTTTAAGAAATCAAACCCCAAAACACGGGCAAATTCGGGAAGCAATGTTTCTTCCGTGATTCCTTCAACAAGAATGACACATTCTATAGGATATAAAATACCATATTTTTCTCTTATTTTTTTCATCTTATCTAAAGATACAAGTCTTGTTAACCATCTTAAATTTAACGGTTCAGGGTTTTGAAGTAAATCAATCGCAGATTTATAGTCCAGTTCATTATCAAGCAAAATATTTACGTCATCACTATTTTTAAAAACAGAATTTTCATACTCTTTTAGAAAATCATTAATAGAGGTATCCTTTGAGTTTTTTTCAAAAGAGCCGTTAAAAATAGTAACCGCAATATCACGCAAGGACGAATAATTTAATGTATCAAGTTCAATTTTTTTGAATTTTGGTTCAATTAAATTTGACACAATGATGTCTTTGAATACCCGAACATATTTTTCCTCGGTAGGTTTAAATCTTGTAAGCCTATCTACTGATATTATGATTTGTTGTTCTGATAGTTTCTTAAATTTCATCTTAACCTTTTTTAATATTTATATACCAAAATAGCAAATTTTAAAAGCTTAATGTTTTTATAATAGTATGGTAAGTGTGAATTCAAATAGTATTATGCCTTGTTACAATGTTTTGCCTCATAAAGCACAACAGCCCGTAACTGTTCCAAAACCGACACTATCACAAGCCGGAAGCACTTGTTATGCAGCAAACAATATAAATACAAGCTTTAGAACATCATTAACAACAAAAGAAGATAATGAGAAATATAAACTGGTATCAAGTCTGTTAAACAATGAAGACAAAAAGCTTTTGGATTACACACTAAAAACAGGTATACTTTTAAACAACGCATCAAATGATAAATCTTCCGTATTGGATAATTTGTACAAAATTGCCACAACTCCGAGAGCTAAAGGATTAAACAACTCAAAAATAATGCAAGACACACTTAAATCCATAGCAAATCCGTATACTATTACGCAAAAATTTGGTGATATTCCTGATGAATACAAAGAAACGGTTATAAATAAAGTTACAAACAATTCTCAAAATTTAATCACAAGAAAATCTGCCGAATTTGAACTGGACAACCTATTTTCCGGTTGTTGTGTAGCTGCATCGGAACAATTCAATCTTGCAAAAAAACAACCTGCAGAGTATGCAAGATTTGTTGAAGGCTTATCCTCACCAAATAAAAGTGTAGAAAAAGATATCAAGCTAGACAGTCTTTCAGAGAACACAATGGATGCGATATGGCTGCTAAATTCTTTTGAAATCCCTTATAAAGCACAGGATTTTAAAACTGTTAAAATAAAATTAGCACCGGATGAAAATGCATATTTAAGAGCAGAAATTCAACAAAACCACAGAGATAACCTTGAACGCTCATCTGTTGATGTATTGATGCAATCTACATTTATGAATGTTGCGTCACAACAAACTTATAATTCATTGAATGATAAACGTGCCGGCAAATTTAGTAATGAAGATAGCGGTTTAATAGATTACGAAAAAACATTCCTTGAATCGGTAGTGGAAGACAAAAACACAATGTCTGTAACATATCAAAATGTAGATGAAAACCAAAAAATAGTAGGTTATTCCGCAGACTATGACACCGTAAAATCCCAACTCTTGGAAACATTAGACAGAGGTAACAATATTATCATAGGTTACACCCTAGCGGATTCAACAAGTAAAATCATTGGAGCGCACGAAATAACCATTACCGAATACAAAAAAACTCCTAACGGAGATATTGTATTTGTATGTAACGATACTGACGATGATGTAAGTGAACCTGTTGAGTACCCTGCAACCTATTTGATACCAAAAATACACCATGCCGGTATCCCTGAAGATATTGCAATGAGAAATATGGAACAAACCGAAACTTGGAAATATAACATCCGAGAACTAAATCAAAATGCTAAGGCATGTGCATAATTTATAATGCAAACCACTTCTTGGATGAAAAGGTATGAATTATAGGAGTGACAGAGTAACTGGGTGACTTTTTGTAGGGTTAAAACCTTACACATATCTAAAGGCTATCCGCAAATCTTTCCTTCTTTATTTTAAGAAATATTTTTAAAATTTTTCCTCTATCTCTTTAAATTCAGATTTATTTGTGAGATACTGACGTTGTAGTGAAAGGGTAATAAAATGGAAGAAGTAAGAGTAAGAATTGCACCGTCACCTAGCGGGAATTTACACGTAGGAACGGCAAGAACAGCATTATTTAACTATTTATTCGCAAAGAAAAATAACGGTAAGTTTGTTTTAAGAATAGAAGACACTGATGCAGAAAGAACAAGTCAAGAATATATTGATAATATTTTTGACAGCTTAAAAGCATTAGGTCTTAATTGGGATGAAGGTCCTGATGTAGGCGGTCCTTATGGCCCATATACGCAATCAGAAAGATTTGATATTTATCCTAAATATGTTCAAAAGTTGCTTGAGTCAGGTTTTGCTTATGAATGCTTCTGTACACCTGAAGAACTTGAAGCAGAAAAAGAAGAAGCTACAAAGAACAAAAAACCTTATGTTTATTCAAAAAAATGCGAAAATCTTACTGAAGAAGAAAAAGCAAAACTCAGAGCAGAAGGCAGAAAACCTGCAATCAGATTCAACATTGCAAAAGCGCAAAAAGCGTTTCATGACTCCAACATTCTTGAATTTGAAGATATCGTAAAAGGAAAACTGCATATGGATACAAGCCTTCTCGGTGATTTTGTTATCCAAAAATCTAACGGAGCACCAACATACAACTATGCGGTAGTTATTGATGATATGTTGATGAAAATTTCTCACGTAATAAGAGGTGAAGACCATATTTCAAACACCTATAAACAAATTCTTATTTACGAAGCTCTTGGAGCGGAAGTGCCTAAGTTCGGACATTTAGGGATGATTCTTGCACCTGACAGAAGCAAGCTTTCTAAACGTCATGGTGCAACTGCCGTAAGCGATTTTGTAAAGGAAGGTTATTTGACGGAAGCGCTTATTAACTTTGTAGCACTTCTCGGATGGGCTCCTTCTGACGGAGAAGAAATCAAGCCTGTTGAAAAAATCGCAGAAGATTTTAGAATCGGTGAAATATCTTCATCAAACTCCATTTTTGAATACGATAAACTAAAATGGATGAACAGTCACTACATAAAAATGTTATCAATGGAAGAACTCAAAAAATATCTTATGCCATATCTTGAAAAATATGACTTGTCACAACTTACTGATGAACAGTTCACAAGAATGCTTGAAGTAACGAGAGAACCGTTAGTATTGTTGTCTGACATTACTGATGCGGTTGAGTATTTCTTCGGTGAGTCCGTAAACATTGAACCTCAGGTACAAACTGATGTTCTTGATACGGAAACTTCTCAAGAAGTATTGAAAGAGTATCTTGAACAATCGAAGGATTGGGTTTATGAGGAGGAAAATCTTCACGAGAAACTTGATGCCTTCAGAGGATTCTTCAAAGAAAAAGGCATCAAACCGAAAGTTACAATGTGGGCAATAAGAGCCGCTGTAACAGGAAGAACCAGAGGCGCCGATATGACCGCAACTCTTGCAATTTTGGGCAAAGATAAAGTAGAACGCAGAATAAAAGCTGCAATTAAATAAGAGTTGCCAAAAGTTTCGATAATAAAACGGGTCGGGTATATAGTTAAATATACCCGACCCGTTTTGATTCTTTTATTTAGTTGTTTAAAATCTCGTCAATTGCTTGTTCAAAGCTATATTTTATTTTGTATCCGACTTCGTTTATAAGTCTTGAATTATCCCCGACAATTACAGGCGGTTGATTGGTTTGTTCATATCTAATAGTAAGATATTTTTCTTTTCCGAGTTTTTTAGCAATATAAGTCGAATACTCTTTCAATGAAATACCTCTGCCGGTACACATATTGACGGTACCTGTCACACCGGAATTTAAAAACGCAGCAAACCCGCCTGCAATATCTTTTGTGTACATGTAATCCTTTATCAAATCCCCGTTATTAATAATAACTTCACCATTATTTGAGAGTGTTTTTATTAAATGCGCAGTTAAACGTTTTTCATTTTCTCCATGCCCGTATACATAGAATATTCTTCCATATCCGAAGGATATATTATTAATTTTGCAAAATTCCTCCGCCATTTCATGAAGTGAATTTTTACAAACAGCATACAGGGTTTGCGGATTAACAGGGTCAGATTCTTTCAGCGGTTCATCTTTGAACTTGTATTCAAAACAAGTTCCGACATATACGACACGTTGTCCGCCGTTTTCTTTGAAATATTTGAGTAAGTTTAATCCCGCTTTTACAAATTCAAAATTTATTGCAGAAGACAAGTAATCTCCTGTTGTTGCCCACGCAAAATTAAGAAGATGCGTAGGTTTAACTTGTTCAAATGCTTGTTTAACGGAATTTTCATCAAACAGATTACACTTTATCCAATTCACGCCGTTATCGGGATTGTTTTCATCAATTGTGAGCGCAGATATTTCAAACCCCATGTTTTTTAAAGGTTCAATAATCTCTTTTCCGATAAGTCCCGTTACTCCCGTTAATAAAACTTTTTTAGCACAACTCATATTTTTCTCTTTCTTATCCAATTTCAATACATGATTGTATCATAAAACTAAACAGATATGTTTGTATCAAGAATTTCTATTTTTTTGTTTAATTCATCTATATTTTTGACAACAAAATCCGCATTTTGAATTAATTCTGTCTTATCCTCGCCATATCCCCACAAAACACCGATACCCGTTATACCTGCTTCTTTTGCTGAGATAACATCCGATGCAGCATCTCCTATCATAACAGTTTCTGATTTTTTAAGATTGTATTTGTTTATGATATCCTCAATCATTTCAGTCTTGGTTATATGTTTCCCGAATTTATCTATTGTATAAATATCGTCAAACATATTCATATTAAACTGTTTTACAATCCTTCTTGTCGGTTTTTCTGGCTTATATGTAGCAATAAATAATTTTTTACCCGTAAGCCTTGCATTATGTAAGAAGTTTTCAATTCCGTCGTAGTATTCACTAATATCATTTTGTTCATAATCATATATTTCTCTAAAGATATCCATAACTGTTTGTATGTAATCTTCGGTTATATTTGGGGCAATAAGTTTGATTATTTCTTTCAAAGGCGGGCCTATAACGTTCGGGGTTAAACGTGATTTGTCTATTACGTAATTTGCCCGCTCAAAAGCTTTTTCAAAACATAAAAGCACTTCTTTTGATGAATTAATTATTGTTCCGTCTAAATCAAATATATAATTATTCATAAATACAACCCGTTTCTCCCGTTAGTTTTTTATAACGTGATTCAAGAACTTTAAATCTATTTTCATCTTCTTTATAAATTGTTTTGTAAAATTCCTGCTTATTCTTTAACCACATTAGTTCAAATTCCAACGCCTTTATTATTCCTGTATCGGCATTTTTATTGTTAATTCCCTTTGTACCAAATATAACCTTTCGGGTTTCATATCCCGTTAGAGTCGGTAGTTTTTTGAAAAAAGGTAGTGACTCGACAGAAACTCCACCGCCTATAAAAAATTCTTTATTAATTTTTTGTGTTTTTTCTGCAATTTCGTTTGCAATACAAAAAATCTTTTCGTTATCAACTTCATTTTTATCCATATCCATAGAACCTGTTAAATCGGTTCTGCCCAATACAATACCCGATAAATCATTTGCGGCTTCATTATTTAGAATATCATCTATATATTTAACACCATTTATGGTTTCAATGTTTATCATAAACTTAATTTCATTCCATTCTTCTTTAGGAAAAACCATTTTTGTGGAATGTATGTATTTTTTTACGGCATAAGGGGATTCAATCATTGGGGCAACTATCGCATCAACACCTATAACTTTTGCATCGTACATATCTTTTACCGCTTCACAACCGCCGATTTTTATTGTTAAATCCAATCCCGCTCTTATTGTAATTTCTTTTAGCCTTAAAGCTTCTTCCATCCGTGTGCCTTCAGCTTCAAATTCAGCCTTTATCCCTATTGCACCGTAATTTTCTCTAAGGTCAATTAATGTATTAATCATTTGCTTTTCAAGAATATTCATACTTTTAACTCTCCTGAAACACTGGTAATTATAGCATAAAATTACAAATGAAATATTTTTGGATACATAATAATTTTTCTTAAATACTGTTTATGTTATCATAATTTCAAGAGAGGCGTTTATGTATACAAATAAAAATATTGAGGCATTTATTCCGGCAAATAATAAGGAATTTTTGAAAGAGTCAATCATATCAATACTTAACCAAACTATCGGAACTATTGATATTACTGTTATGGATACAAGTTGCTCCGGTGATATAGAGGTTATGGTAAATCAATTAAGTAATGAATATCCGAATGTTCATCATTATAAATTATCAGGCAATGTATCCCAATTAGAAATTACAAAGAAGATTGCCGACATTGCACAGAAGGATTTTACATTAATATTCAATGGTGGTGATATTCTTCATCCTGACTATTTAAAATACGCAATTGATGCAATAAACAAATATCCGAATACATCTATTGTTTCAAGTTGTTATCAGGATTGGTCTAATCCTACAAATGAGAATTGGGCAAAAGCATCTCAAAGATTTGACTATTGCACGGATAAAAAAATGTTCGTGAATTATTTATACAGAATGCAGCGTTACTCTCATTCTAATACTGTTTATAAAACCCAAAATCTGAAAGAACATATATACAATACAGAATATTATGCACAATTCGGCAGAATAGGTAATAAACCGCTTATTGCCAACACCATGAAAGATAATGACGGTGCAATAATTTTCAGAAGTAAAAAATTTCTAAGATATAGAGTCTCTTTAGAGAAAAATAATCAAAATTGCGGTCCAAGTTATGGTGAAATCATTGCATACAGCCGCTTTGCAAAACACTATATGCAAGATTGCTTGTATTCTAAATTTATGTTTAACATTATAAATTACAAACAACTTAGAACCGCATATTTCTGGGGTAGGGATTTTACCCTGTCGCTTGAAGAATTTATTCAAAAAGCAATTGATGAAGGTGCAGGATGTGAATGGACAAAACTGTGTATTATTCCTATTATCGGAAAATTGTTTATTGAAACCGCACATATTTTGAGAAAATTCTTCAAAACAAAATATAAAAGAGTATTTTATCTGTAAGTTTTTATATCAAAAGCATTTGATTAGTTATTCAAACTGTGCAGCGGCGCAGGAATTCTTCCTGCTCTGTTTACAAAATTTGCAGAAGAAAGTGAACTGACCTTCATAATAGGAGCTTCACCTAAAAGACCTCCGTATACAACCGAATCCCCTACGGTTTTACCAACTGCAGGAATAATTCTTACTGCCGTAGTTTTCTTATTAATCATACCTATTGCCATTTCATCCGCTATTATTCCTGCGATTGTACTTGATGGAGTGTCTCCCGGAACAGCAATCATATCAAGTCCTACGGAACATACTGAGGTCATTGCCTCAAGTTTATCAAACGTAAGCACACCCTTTGCTGCGGCTTCAATCATGCCTGCATCCTCAGAAACAGGAATAAATGCGCCTGATAATCCTCCGACATGAGAGCTTGCCATAATTCCACCCTTTTTTACGGCATCATTAAGCATTGCAAGTGCGGCAGTAGTTCCGTGTGCGCCTGCATGCTCCAGTCCCATAGCTTGAAAAATCCCTGCAACACTATCACCTTCCGCAGGAGTTGGTGCAAGAGAAAGGTCAATTACCCCAAAAGGTATATTTAATTTTTGTGCCAATTCACGTCCCACAAGCTCTCCCGTTGATGTAATTTTGTATGCGGTTTGTTTAATAGTATTTGCCAATTTACTAAAATCCGCATCTTTAGGAAGGTTTTGTATTGCTGCCATAACAACACCTGGTCCTGATACCCCAACGTTTAAAGCACATTCAGGTTCGCTATATCCGCAAAATGCACCCGCCATAAACGGATTGTCATTTACAGAGTTGCAGAATACAACAAACTTTGCTGCACCAAGTCCATCTGTTTCTTTTGTCAGTTCCGCAGCTTGTTTAATTATTCCGGAAACTTTAAGTACGGCATCCATATTTATACCTGCTTTTGATGAAGCAACATTTACCGATGAGCACAGTTTACTTGTTGTTGCAAGAGCTTCGGGTATTGATTCAATTAATGCAGTATCACCTTTTGTACAACCTTTTTCAACAAGTGCGGAATAACCGCCTATGAAATCTACACCAACTTCATTTGCAATTTCATCAAGCGTTTTGGCAATTTTTACATAATCATATTCATCACAAGATTCACCGATTATTGAAACAGGTGTTACTGCAATTCTTTTATTTACAATTGGTATAGAATAATTATCTTCAATTTCGTTTGCATATTTAATAAGATTTTTTGAATAATTTAGAATTTTATGTCTGATTCTGTCACAAACTCTGTTAACATCTCTATCAATACAATCTCTCAAAGATATCGCCATAGTTACGGTTCTGATATCGAGATTGTGTAACTTTATCATATTTATCGTTTCAAGTATTTGTTCTTTATCGAAGGTCTTCATAATTTGCACCATTTGTTAAAAATTGTTGTAATACACTATCCGTCGGACGTTTTAGAATTATTCTTAATTCAACCCGTCTGCTCTTATCTTTATCTTCTTTACCGTCTACAATAATAGGTCTAGAAGAACTGACACCCTCTACCTTAATTGTATGTGTAAGTTCTCTTTGATACGGTTTGTTTGAACACTTTGCAAATACAAAGTTTGCAACATTATACGCACGGTTCATTGATAAATTCATATTCTTCATATATTGCTGTTCTACCGAATAATTACCTTTGAAGTTTGTTGAATCCGTGTGACCTTGAATTGTTACGGTAGAAATATATTTAGACAAATCTTTTTTATATATGCAATCAAAATAAACAGGAATAAATTTATTTAAAAAGGCTTGTCCCTTTGGAGTAAGAGTAGATTTATTTAGTTCAAAAAGTTCCAAATCTGAAATTCTTACCAAACCTGTTTCAGGATCCATTTCTATGTCAACTTTTTCATGATTATCTGTCGGTTCGGCAGGTTTATTTTCATTTATTAATCTCACACTTATATTTTGTCTTTGCATTTCCTGTACAACTTCTTGTACCATTTCCTGAGTTGCTTCCTGAGCCGCCTCACTCCCTTGACCGGAATTTGTTACAAAAGCAAAGAACAATGTTGCAAAGACCATGAACATTCCCAGAAACAGGTCAGACATGGTAACCCAAAAAATATTTTCTTCAGTTTCTTGATTTTTTCTTCTAGCCATTTATAACCTTAGAATAATCCGCTTAAATTATCATCTTCATTATTAGATTTCTTTTCCATTGTCTTATTAAGATTGTTTATACCGAAAATTACGCTATCCAGATAAGGAATAACTATATTGGTTAAATCTTTTTTTATTGAACTCGCAAAAGTTGCAGGCATATTTTTTAAGAGTGAATAATTTTCGTGGCTTTGTATCTTTGTTGTCCTCAAAAGATCAACAAGGAATTTTTCGGCAGAAATACTGGTAAATAAATCCGTAATTTTGTTATGCACTTTTGCTACCATCGGCAAGATAAATTTTGAAAAAGAAAACTTGTCAACAGTCATCATAATCAACGCTGATGAAACCGCAAATACCGAACACATTGCTGCAACTTGCATTGTTGATACGAAACCTGCAATAGATTTTGTTAGCGCAACAGAACTTGAAAAATCAAGGAGTCCAAAAGCTGTACCTATCATAATAAACGTAAACAAAGGACCGAAACCGGTTAATATCGTCGGAGCAATCGCAATGATATGCTTATTATAATGAGCATAAGCAAGTGTGTCTTCATTGAAGTAATCCATTGCATCTGCCGTTGTCTGAATATCTGACATTGAATCAGATACTGTATCGTAATCTAATTCTTCTGTTTCATTATCTTGATACGCAATTGTATCAGAAAAAACAAGTGTACTTCTAAAATCTTCCCACGGCTTTGCTGATATAGGATTTGTGGTCATGAGATGCTTAAATTCTTCAAACTTATAAGAAATATTATCCTTTTTGAAAGACTCAAGACCATTTACTAACAAGTTCAAATATTTGTATACTTTTACGTAACTTTTTAATGTGTATATAAAAATTGACAAAAAAGTAACAAGAATAATTTGAATAGGTAAATCTTTTAAAATCTCAAATAAATTCATTTTGGTACCTCTGAGGTACATTATAACATAAAATTAACCTATTGGGTAATAATTTGCTTAATGGATTTTATAATATACTTGTAATATAAAAATACTACCATTCAGACGGTAATTGTGATGAGCGTTCTGCAATAATTCTTGCAACATCTGCACCGCCAAATGTAATCTCCAATACAAGCTGAGAATTTAGAATAATAGTTTCTCTATATTCCATCGTATCTACGTCAATTACACTGAATTCAATAAAATCAGAGCCGACATAATCTATTTTCCCGTATTCATTACCTGTTACCCAACGAAGAAACACATATTGGTGTTCTAAGTCTTTTAATCTCTCTAGCATCTTCATAAATTAACCTTCACTATCTACATTATATATTTTAGTTATTTTTTTGATAAAGTCAAAATTTATTTTCTTTGTTTAAGTTTTTGTTTATTGATTTGGAATATGAAACACTCACGTACTATAAAATTTATATCTTGAGGTTCTATACCTATAAATTTAAATGCATGAACATATAATGTCATATTTTTATAGTTTACCGAATTAGTATAAACATGCTCTGCTGTTGTTACAACAAACCTATCTTTAAATTTTAAATTTATTGTTATGGAATGGTATTCGGGGAATTTTTCTTCAACAGAAATAAAACACATACCCCGCCCTGATATATTTCTGGTTGTGGCTTTTATTTCTTTCGTTGCTCCGTTAGGCAGCACTGTTAATAGAGTTACGGGAAGATGCATATCTGCTCTGTAATATTCTCTTTTTTGTGTATGTTCGTAGGCAACAGGCAGAGTAGTTGTGTATATGGGAGTATTCCCTGCTTTATATACTTTGAGTAATGTGGCTTCTGCGGCAACAACTCCTTTATTTGAATAAACCCTAATATCAATTGGAGCTCCAAGTTCTAATTGATCGGAAAAATCATACGTACCAGCAAAGTTTACAAATTCTTTATCAACATGCCTTATTATGCAGTTAAAACTAAAGGCATCATCCGTGCCTTTGTTAAAAAGCAGTTTCGCAAATTTAACATCAGAAGAATCTGTAAGAAAAGTGTTTGCCATAACTCAAATGTATCATTTTAAGGACTTAAAATCAATGGGTCTGTTTGTGTTTAGCCTTCTTCAAGTTCACGTTTAATATCTTCAACTGTTACGTGTATCATTTCGGAAGTATCATCTTTTTTGAGAAAAACTTCTTTTATTCCTGATTGAACAATAAATCTTTTGCACAAAATACAAATAAAATCGTGCCCATAAATGTACATAGATGCACCCATGCATCTGTCTTGCCCTGCCTGAATAATAGCATTTTGTTCGGCGTGAATAGACCGACAGGTTTCATATCTCGTACCTGATGGAATTTGATGCTTTATTCTGTAACATTCCCCACGTTCATAACAAGATTCAACTCCGGACGGAGTTCCATTGTATCCTGTTGCTTTAATCTTTTTATCCTGTCCGACAATTACTGCGCCTACATGCGCTCTCAAACAATTTGAACGTGTAGAACAGGTTTTTGCCAAATCCATAAAATAGTCAGCCCAAGGCTTAATTCCCATATATCCTTACTCCTTTTTTTCATGATTATACATCAACATCTACGGATATGAAAACTTTCCTAAAACGACGGATTTATCTGCACCCGTGCAGGAAGGAACATTGTTTGGAATATTATAATAAGTGCAATATCCCAATAGCGCAAATGCCATAACTTCTTTATAGTTATTAGATATGCCGTAATCTTCATGAGTTTTTAATTCTATATGTTTTGGCAGGTATCCTCTCAAAAGTTTCATCATATAAGTATTGTATGCCCCGCCACCGCCTACAATTACCTCGTTTATATGTGCATTCGGATAAACAAAGCGTTCGTAAGCCTGAGAAATTGTTTTTGCGGTTAGTGCTGTAAGTGTTGCAATAATATCATTTGGCGAATCGGGTGCAAGTTTTAAAATATTTTCAATATATTTAGGTGAAAAGTATTCTCTGCCCGTTGTCTTAGGAGGTTCTATAAAATAATACTCATCTTGAAGCAAACAATCGAGCCAAGTATCGCATATTGTACCACTTTTAGCAATTTCTCCGTCTTTATCATAAGGTTGATTAAAGAATTTTTGTGTACAATAATCAATCATTATATTCCCGCATCCCGTATCAAACCCAAACGGCAGACAATCATCCGACAAAACCGTTACATTTGATATCCCGCCTATGTTTTGTACTGCTGCATTTTTAAACCATTGCCTGTCTGCAAAACATACTAAAGGTGCACCTTGTCCGCCGTGTGCAATATCCGCTTCACGAAAATTTGATATTGTAAGACATCCTGTTTTTGAAGCAATAACAGAGCTTTCACCTATTTGTAATGTGCTTTTTAAACTTATATCATCTATTTTTTCATCATACGGAAAATGATAAACCGTTTGTCCGTGACTGGCTATTAAATCAGGTTTGCCATATTCTGCGATAAGTGTATTTGCCGCATTTGCAAAACATTCTCCGATTGCAAAATTTAATTGGCATAATTCTTTTAATGAAATATTTTGTGAAAAAGCCTGAAAAATTTTTGATTGAATATGAGGCGGATATTTGTAATTAATTCCTGCAATAAGTTCACAGGTCAGGTCGGGATTTACTCTGCAAAGCCCCGCATCTATTGAGTCACACGAAGTGCCTGACATCAAACCTATTATTTTTTTTGATTTTTTATCTTCCAAGAATTACATCCTCATATTTTTGTATATCTCCGCAAGCTATACGCTTAGGGATATAATCTACACTCAACCCTTCCGCAATATTTTTTATATTAAATGTTCCTGAGGAAATAATTATTCTTGAATTTTTGTAAGAAGAAAGTGTTTTAATTTGTTCAACAAGCCATTCTCCTGCGTATTTTGGACGAAACTCATCCTCCATTTGTAAATCTGTTACAATAATATCGTAAGGTGATTGATTGTTTGCGTATAACTTTTCAAGTCCTTCTTTTGCCGAGTTGGCAAGATGTATTTCACATCCTTGCTCTATAAAAATTTCTTCAATATTGTTCTTGTGAAACGCACGCCATGCTGGCATGTCATCAACTATCAGTATTTTCATAAAATTATTATACCAAAAAACTAATAATTTCTTGCAAGCTTTATAATTTCAGATTTTACCGGCTAATATTAACTTTTATAAAGGTAAAATTTTTCTTGTATTTAGTGTATTGTAGCTATTTTTTGAGACTTTGTCGGGCTATTGGGTAAACCTCTAATTTACTGTTTTAAAAACCGAATAGAATAAAAATATTGGATTTGTGAATTAATCAAAATAATTTCTATTTGAGAATAAGTAACTTACATTTCAATAACTTGATTTCAAGTTTTGTTTGTTGTGTAATATAATCACTGAGGAAATTTTCCTCTAGTCTTTTAGAAAGCAGATATCAATTTTTTGAACAGCCGAAATATAAAATTAGCCAAATATGCAGGGTTTTGTTACGGAGTAAAACGTGCGGTAGAGACTGTCAAAAAACTTAAGGCAGACAACCCAGATAAAAATATTTACATTTTAGGAGAATTAATCCATAACACTCAAGTTATTCAAGAGCTTGATGCAATGGGTATAAAAACCATTGATGAACTTCCCGAAAAAGGCGATGGGATTTGTGTAATAAGAAGTCACGGTGCATCTCCTGAAGTATTTGAAAATATTAAGAATGCGGGATTTGAAATAGTTGATTTAACTTGTTTGGACGTTAAAAAAGTTCAGCAAAAAGCAATAGAGCTTGCAAAAGAAGGGTATTTTCTTGTAATTGTAGGAAAGTCCGAACACCCTGAAGTTGTTGCAATTAAAGCAAATGCGGAGTTATGGAGTAACAATGTTGTTGTTGCAAGTACCCCTGAACAACTGGAAGAATACAAAGAACAAATCAAAAAACATAAAAAAGCGGGTGTTGTTGTTCAGACGACACAACGTGTAGAAAACCTTAAATCAATCGTTGATTTTCTCATACCTCTTACAAAAGAACTTCATATAGCAAATACAATTTGTTCAAGTACCTCTATGCGCCAAAAAGAGGCAAAAGAGCTTTCGGAAGAAAGTGATTTAATGATTGTTGTAGGTTCAAAGAAAAGCGCAAACACAACACACCTTGCAGAAATATTAAAGGATAATTGTAAAACCATTCATATAGAAAATGATACAGAACTTGAAAATTATAAAAACCTGATTGAAAATGCCAAAGATATTGCAATTACGGCAGGAGCATCCACTCCGCAATCAGTTATAGAAAAAGTTGTTAATGAAATAAAAGGAGGAATATAATATGACAGCAACTATGGAAAGAACGTTAGATGAATTCGAAACGTTATTGGAAGAATCTTTTGCGAAATCTTATGCAGTAGCAGATATCGTAGAAGGTACAGTTATGAAAAAAGAAGCAGAAGGGTATCTTGTAAGTGTTAAGGGTGCTAAAATGGAAGCATTTTTATCAAACAAAGAATTGTCTTCTGATGAACCTGAATTAGAAATCGGTGATGTAAAAGAATTTTACGTATTAAAAGAAGAAAATGACGAAGATGCAATGTTATTATCATTGAAGAGAATTGCATTTGCTCAAGCATGGGCTCAACTTAACGATGCAAAAATTCAAGGTGATACAATCCTTGCTAAAGTTGTTTCAACTGTTAAGGGCGGGGTTTTGGTTGATGTTGCAGACCTTAAAGGTTTCATTCCATCATCTCAATTAAGAACAGGTACTCCGTTTGATGGTTTAATCGACCAAAAAATTGAAGTTAAAGTTCTTGAAGCTGATCCTAAGAAAAACAAACTTATCTTGTCTCAACGTCAAGCAGTAGCTGAACAAAGAGATCAAGTTGTTGATAACGTATTAGCATCTTTAGAAGAAGATTCTATCGTTAAAGGTACTGTAGTAAGAATTACAGATTTCGGTGCATTCGTTGATATCAACGGTATTGACGGATTGCTTCCTATTTCTGAAATTTCATGGCAAAGAATTAAACATCCTTCTGATGTTATTACTTTGGGTGACGAAATTGAAGTTAAAATCATTAAGATTGATACTGAATTAAAGAGAATTTCTTTAAGCTTAAAGAGAATGGGTGAAAATCCTTGGCAACAAATCGAAGGACAATTTGAAGAAGGACAAGTTGTGAAAGGTACTGTTAATAAAATCACTACTTTCGGTGCGTTTATTAATATCTTCCCGGGAGTAGAAGCATTACTTCCTGTTTCTGAAATGAGCAACGAAAATGTTAATCCGTTCAATATGTTCAAAGTAGGGGATGAAATAGAAGTTCTTATCAAGAGATTTACTCCTAAAGAACACAGAATCGCATTAAGCACAAAAGATATTCCTAGTGCATAATGAGATAAGATATTTATCAATAATAAAGCCGATAAAATTAACTTTTATCGGCTTTTTAATTTCTATTTTGCTCCCTATTCGATTCATCCATATTTTTAAAAGCTTCATAATTCAATTCGTCCTGTAACATTCGTATATCATAATCAGTATCAGCATCATTTAGTCCTGCATAATATACTTCATCTCTTGTCCCTTCTGCACCACGACTCATTGACATCTTTGCCGCAACACCTTGTTGTGCTGAAAATGCTGCCGAATTTTGTTGTCCTATGGAAAATTGTGAACGTATTGCAGATGTTACAGACCACATAGTATTTAGCCTCGTTTATATCTCATAAAAATAAAGTTTTTTTATATATCTTAATTTCAAAAAACTAAGAAATTGAAACATTTGTTACAATTTCAAAACTATGGTATAATTTTGGTATGGGAAGAGTAGTGAAGATATTATTTATATTGGTATTATTCTTGTGTAATACTGTATATGCTGCGGATTATCGGGTTCTTGTTATTCCTGATAACGTTGCAAGTAAACCGTATGTTGATAGCATGATTTATGAAGGTTCATCAGAATTTTTTGCAAACCAGATTATTAACAGGTTGAACCAATCAGGTACTATTGAGGCTCCTACGATTCAGGAAGTTCGAGAAAAACTTGCCAGAAATCCAAGACTAAATATCGCAACCAGAGATGCCTTATTACGCTTCAAGAAAGAATATAATATTAATTATCTGAGTATAGACAAAGTTGCACAGATGTTTAATGTGAATAAGGTTCTTTTGATTACAACTGCAGCTGATGCTCAGAATTATTTCATGCGCAGAACGTTTTGGGACTTTTTAAACATTCCGGGTGCGACGACACTTGATCCGGGCATAAAGCTTTCCACATACGCAGTTTTGATTGACACGAACAGAAATATTAATCTTTGGGAAGATACATTCTACAAAACTATAAGTACCTGCGAAACGAGAATGCTTGCAAATCAACTCGGACCACAGACTCAACAATTGGAAAAAATCAGAGATTATTCAAGAATGCTTGCACCTCAAATTGCGCATTACGTACAGGCAAGCATTGTTCCTCATTCTATGATTTGCAAAAGTAATGAAATTACTTATGGTCCAAAGGATTTTGATAACGTATTTACCAAAAAATACAGATGGTATAAGCATGGTGCAAAAGAAATCATCAAAGAAACTGATGAAAAGTATACAGAGTATAGAACTTCTCAACGTATGAGGGGTATAGAACCGCTCCCTGATAAGTTCCGTCGATTGAAAAAAGAATGGAAAGAACAAAGGGAAGCAAGGAAAATTGAAAAAGCTCAATTAAGACTTTTGAAGCAACAACAAATGCAAGAAGAACAAAATAATCATATACAGGACATTAATAATGTTCAGGATGAAAAAAATATTGAAGTAAAAGAAATTCAAGAGACAGTTAAACCTGCAGTTGTAAAAACTAAAAGGGTAAAACGCAAACATAAAGAAGAACCAAAAGTTCTCAATGTAATTAAGGAAGAACATTTAGAACCTGCCTCCGGCGATGTTGTGCAACCTTTGCAGTTAAAGTATTATCAGCCATCAAGACATACAAAACCAGAGGCAAAAAATACAACAATTAATGATATTTAATAAAACTGTTGACGTAGAAACATGTTCTTGTTAAACTAGGACTTGTGGACACTAGCTGGTTAATATAAAACAGTTTGTCTATGATAATTGAATAATAATGGTATTTGCGCTTGTAGCTCAGCCCATAGTGAGCATTCTGCGAACGGTAGTTAAAAATTCTCTACCTGCTGAGTTACGAGATATGACAATTAAATAATAATAGTATTTGCGCTTGTAGCTCAGCAGGTAGAGCACTCCCCTTTTAAGGGATAGGTCGCGCGTTCGAATCGCGCCAAGCGCATTTTTTGTTGCTTATTTTTTATTTATTGATACAATGCTCAGCAGGTGGAGCAGTTCCCTTTTAAGAGATAGGTCGCATATATTTACCCCTTCGAATCGCACCAAGCGCATTTTTTGTTGCTTATTTTATTTATTAATACAACGTTCAGCAGTTAGAGTATTTCCCTTTAAGGTTTGAATTGTGCCAAGTATTTTATTGTTTATTTTTTGATGTGATTTTGTTATATTTCTTAAAAAAATAACAAAAAAAATAATATATTTGTTTTTTTAAAAGAATATATTATCAAAAGGAGTGTGTATCATGTATCAAGTAAATGCTAAACCACAATTAGTTGTTGAACCGATGAAAGAATTTAGACCGAAAACTAAAAAAAAATACTTTGCCCCACCGCCACCACCACCTCCTCCCGGTGGAGACGGAAATGGTGATCCGTTTAAGAATATGAATTCAATAAAACCGAAAAAAAATATTCCTAATGATATTGCAAAAAAAATAAGTGAAGCCTTTGGAAATAAAAAAACATCTGATAAGATGTTTAATAATTACAAAATAAATAAAGAAACTGTAAAGTTTAACAATTTTACAGAGTTCTTAAAAAAAGACAATATACCTAAGGATGTTGC
Organism: uncultured bacterium; assembly: GCA_945910925.1. Lineage (GTDB taxonomy): Bacteria > Cyanobacteriota > Vampirovibrionia > Gastranaerophilales > Gastranaerophilaceae > UMGS1585. The sequence continues at coordinate 19,700 of CAMDZX010000008.1, forward strand.
TGAAAAATTAAATAAGTTTTTAGCAAATATAAAGAAACCTCAAAACATATTTAATACTTTCAAAAAACTCAAATAATAAAAACGGCGGATTTAACAAAATCCGCCGTTTTAAATAATTTTAATATCCTAAACTCCTTTGAATACTAATGTAGTGTTATGTCCGCCAAATCCAAAAGAGTTTGATAGTGCGGCATGCACTTTCTTTTCTCTTGCTTTATGAGGAACATAATCAAGGTTCGCAACATGTTCATCTTGATTATCAAGATTAATTGTTGGAGGAACTTTACCGTCTGTGATTGTTTTTACACAAACAATACCTTCAACTGCACCTGTTGCACCTAACATATGTCCGTGCATACTCTTGGTTGAACTAACCAACAAGTTAGGATTTTGTTCTTTGTCACCGAAAATCTTTTCAATAGCTTGAGATTCGGCAACGTCACCCAAACCGGTACTTGTACCGTGAGGGTTAATATAATCAATTTCTTCAGGTTTTAAGCCTGCATCTTGCAGTGCTAATTCCATAGATTTAATTGCACCTTTACCTTCAGGGTCAGGAGCAACCATATCATGCGCATCAGCAGATTGACCATAACCTACAATCTCTGCATAAATCTTAGCACCACGTGCCTTAGCATGTTCGTATTCTTCAAGAACAAGAACACCTGCACCTTCACCCATAACAAAGCCATCTCTATCCTTGTCATAAGGTCTTGATGCTTTTTCAGGTTCATCATTTCTCTTGGAAAGAGTTCTTGCTGCGGTGAAAGCCCCGATACCTAAAGTTGTAATTGTAGCCTCGCAACCACCTGCAACCATTACATCAGCATCACCATATTGTATACTTCTGAAGGCATCACCGATTGAGTGAGAACCTGTTGCACATGCTGAAACAACGGCTTTGTTAACACCTTTGTATCCGTGCTTCATAGAAATACGTCCTGATGCCATATCAACAATCAACATAGGAACAGTAAACGGAGAACCTTTAGTAGGTCCTTTTTCTATCATTGCAATGTGATTCTTTTCAAAAGTTTTGAACCCACCGGCTGCAGAACTTACTATTACACCGATTCTATAAGGATCGATGTTAGCATCATCTATTCCTGAATCAGCAATAGCCTCATCAGCCGCAACCATTGCAAACTGAGTAAATCTGTCCATTCTTTTGGCATCTTTTGAATCCATATAATTTTCAGGATTAAAATCTTTATCTTTAATTTCGGCCGCAATTTTAACCGTATGTCTTTCGGTATCTATTGCCTCAATATGAGAAACACCGCTTTTGCCTTCTAAAAGTGAGTTCCAAAAATTATCAACCCCGATACCAACCGGAGTAACGGCTCCCATACCTGTTATCACTACTCTTCTTTTTGACATATTTTTACCTTTTCTATCCTATATGATTACGAGAGGAAAAAACTAATTCTCCTCTCGTAACTAAAATCTTTTACCGATTATGAATGAGCGTCGATATAATCTACTGCGTCTTGAACTGTTTGAATTTTTTCAGCTTCTTCATCAGGAATTTCGCATCCGAATTCTTCTTCAAAAGCCATAACTAATTCAACTGTATCTAAAGAATCAGCACCCAAATCAGCAGTAAAGCTTGCTTCAGGAGTTACTAAATTTTCATCAACGCTTAATTGATCGATTACAACTTTTTTAACTTTTTCTAATGTACTCATGTTTTGTTTTCCTCTTTTTCTTCTTAACGTAATATCACTATTCTATAAAATTATACTATTTCAAGATAAATTTGCAAAAAAGGTTAAGATATATTACTAGATAATTAGTCCGCCGTCAACTTCTACTACCTGACCTGTTATATAATCAGCATCAGCAGCAAGGAATTTAACGGTTTTTGCAATATCTTCCACTTCACCAAGACGTTTCAACGGAATATAATCCAAAAACTTAGATGTATCTAAATCTTTTGTCATGTCTGTATTAATAAATCCCGGAGCAACTGCATTCACTCTGATGCCTCGAGAACCGAGTTCTTTAGCAAGAGTTTTTGTCAAACCGATTAGACCTGCTTTTGCTGCGGAATAATTTGCCTGACCCGGATTTCCTGAAACTCCGACAACACTTGCCATGTTAACAATTGCACCGCTTCTTTGTTTCATCATAACTTTAACAACAGGTTGTGATACAAAGAATGCACTTGATAAGTTTGTATTGATTACTGCGTTCCAATTTTCATCAGACATGCGCATGAACAAACCATCTCTTGTTATACCTGCGTTATTTACAAGAACGTCAATTCTGCCGAATTTTTCAACAATCTCCGCAATACCTGCGTCAACCTGTTCTTTGTTTGAAACATCAAATTTATATGCTGCAGAGTCAACACCTAATGCCTTAATTTCTTCAACAGTTTTATTTGCAGCATCAATATTTCCTGCATAATTGATTACAACATCATAACCTGCTTTTGCAAGTTCTAAAGCACACGCTTTTCCAATTCCGCGTGAACCGCCTGTAACTAACGCTAATTTTTCTGACATTTATTTTCTCCTTATTATTGTTATTAATTCCTCAAAACAGCAGAAAGCATTGCAACACCTTGTTCTGTAAATACATATGGAAGATATTGGCGGCCGCCTCTGGTTTCTTCAATTAGATTTGAGGTCACAATTTGTGACCTCAAAATTTGCCACTCTTGTTCTGATAATTGAAACATAAAATCTGAAGGAAAACGTTCGATATTACGCTTTACTGCTTGATTTAATTTTTTCGTTTCAATCTCATACAAACCGGCAAGGTCACTATCAAGCATGACCTTCTGCCCCCTGATTTCATATATTAAGTTCTTTACTTCTACAATGTTTTCCATTTATTTATTTATTACAACCTGTTATAAAATTTTTCAATCGATTAAATATCATCTGAAATTTTTCTTTTAAAGATGGTTTGAAATGTTTATCTATGTATTTATCAATTTTTTCTTTTGGCAAGATTCTGCCTGTTGCAAGGTAAACATTTCTTGGCATTAAATCAGGATGTTTCTCATAAAACTTCGGACTGTTAACATCAATTCTACATTTAGAACGTCTTTTATTTTGTGTATTCAACATTTTCTTAGTTTCATCAGATAATCTGAATTTAATCATACTAAACCCCTACAAGTTCTTCCTTTAAGGCTGTAACAGTTGCATCCAGAGATTCTTTATCATACACATTGTATGTTGTAATTTCGGAATTAATCTTTCTGTTCAGACCTGCAAGCACCTTACCCGGTCCGATTTCTATAAATGTATCAACGCCTTCCGAAATCATCTTTTCGATAGTTTGTGTCCAATGAACAGATGAATAGATTTGTCTTGGCATTTTTGATTTAAAATCAGAAGCCAAAGTTGTTGGTTCTGCATCAACGTTTGTTATAACAGGCAATTTTGCATCAGAAAGAGCGAATTCCGATACAAAACCTTCAAATTCTTTTCCTGCATTTTCCATAAATTTGGAATGGAAAGCACCTGATACTGCAAGCGGAACAACTTTTCTTACACCTGCCGCTTTCAACAATTCGGATGCTTTATTAACCGCGTCACTATCACCTGTTATAACAACCTGAACAGGTGAATTATAGTTAGCAATATCTACGTATCCGACAGAGGATGCTTCTTCTAAAGCTTTTTCAACCGCACCTTCAGGAGCATTCAAAACCGCAGCCATCGAACCGCCTTTAGTTTCGGACATCAAATCCGCTCTTTTTTGGATAAGTTTCAACGTATCTTCCAATGACATAACACCTGCCGTATACATTGCACAATACTCACCCAAACTGTGACCTGCCGTATAAGAAGGTGTAATATCGAGTTCAGATTTTAGAGCTTCCATCGCCGCAATTGACATTGTAACAATAGAAGGCTGCGTATTAACTGTTTGTTTTAAATCTTCTTCAGGACCTTCAAAACACATTTTTGTAATACTTTTATTAAGAACTCTGTCTGCTGTATCAAAAACATTTTTTGCAGACACATAATTATCATACAAATCTTTTCCCATGCCAACAGATTGAGAACCCTGCCCCGGGAATAAAAAAGCTACTTTTTTAGTCATAATTACTCCTTTAATACCAGAATAAATATTCTAGCAGATACCTTCTCTTAACCTAACAATAGCACCGCCCCATGTCATGCCTGCACCAAAACCGCATAACACACCGATTGACGGAAGTTTTACTTTTCCTTTTTCTACACCTTCTGCCAACGCAATCGGAATTGATGCCGCAGAAGTGTTGCCGTAGTATTTTATATTAGAAACGACTTTTTCATCGGAATAGCCAAGTCTTTCTTGAACAGCTTGAATAATTCTCATATTTGCCTGATGTGGGATTAAGTAATCAATATCATCAGCTTTTAGACCTGCGTTAGATATCAGTTCTTCAACATATTGAGGCAAAACTTTTGCTACAAAAACATAAACACCTTTACCGTTCATTTTTATTCCGGGTTTTTGATACTCATTTGGTTCAACTAACGGACAATTCTTGCCAGTCAAAGGAAGTTCAATCAAATAACCATGATTCCCGTCAGCTTTTATATCTATTGCGATAATGTCGTCTACTCCGTCTTCAGAAGCGGTTACAACCATTGCGCCTGCTCCGTCGCCGAATAAAATAGATGTGCTACGATCAGTCCAGTCTAACAGTCTGGAATTGTTATCTGTTGCAACAAGTAAAATAGTCTTGTACATGCCGGATGCTATGTATGCTTTTGCAATACTCAAAGCATAAATAAGTCCTGAGCATGCCGCAGTAATATCAAATGCAGGAATGTGTTTTTTTATACCTAATCTTTTGTGGATATGGCAACCGATTGCAGGATATAAATCCGGCGGTGCAGAAGACGCTGCAATTATTAAATCTATTGTTTCGGGATTGATTCCTGATTTGTCAATGGCATTTTGTGCAGCCTGAAACCCTAAATCAATAGCATTTTCTTCGCCTGAAACAACACGACGTTCTTTGATTCCGGTTCTTGAATAAATCCATTCGTCAGATGTTTCATAAAGTTTTGTTAAATCATCGTTTGTAACAACAGTTTCAGGTAATGCGTAACCAACACCTGCAATTCTTAACGGAATCAAATTATTTGTCATACTATCCCCTAGCCCTCTATAAATTCGGAAATCTTCTTGTTAACGCCTGTTTCAACCGCCTCTTTTGCGACTCTGACAGCGTTCTTAATAGCGTAAGCCTTACTTCTTCCGTGAGATATTACTGTTATACCTTTAACCCCAAGAAGCAGCGCTCCTCCAAATTCCTCATAATTAATTTTTTCATAAATACGTCGCATGAAAGGTTTTGCAAGCATACCAATAATTGCACCTACAAAGTCAGATTTAAACTCTGCCTTAATCATTCTGAATAACATAGAAGAAGTACCTTCTGTTATTTTTAGTGCAACGTTACCGACAAAACCGTCACAAACCACAACATCGCAAACATTCAGGAATATTTCACGCCCTTCAATGTTTCCGACGAAATTCATATTTTCTTGTTCTTGCTCTAATAATTTGTATGTATTTTGAGCAAGTTCGTTACCCTTACCTGCTTCTTCACCGATGTTCAAAACCCCGACTCTCGGATTTTCTACTCCAAGAACATTCTTTGAAAAAGTAAGCCCCATAATAGCGAACTGTTTTAACATCTGTGGAGTACAACTACTGTTTGCACCCGCATCAATAACAACAATCGGTTTTTTCATTGTAGGCAAAGTAACCGCAATAGCAGGTCTTTCGATTCCCGGGATACGTCCCAAACCGAACAAACTTGATGCCATTGCAGCACCTGTTGAGCCTGCTGCAACAACGGCATCTGAACTGCCTTTTGCAACCGCATCAACTGCCAAAACGATGGATGATTTTTTCTTCTTACGAATAGCTTGTCCCGGAGCCTCGCCCATTTCGATGATTTCTGATGCGTGCGTAATCTTGATATCCAATTTCTTTACATCAACACGAACTCGTCTTTTTCGTCCGCCCTTGCCGCAATCCGAATATATACCTTCTTGTTCAATCTGGTCTAAAACTTGTTCTATCTGATCTTGTTTTCCGACCAATTCCAATCCGACACCATACTCAGATGCTGCCCATACTGCACCCGCAACTATCTCAAACGGAGCGTGGTCACCACCCATTGCATCAATTGCTATTCTTGTCATATCACCCTCTATCCTTTAACAGATTAATTATTTTTCTTCTTTTTCTTCTTCAATAGCAGGAGCTTCTTCAGTTGTTTCTTCAACTTTTGCTTCTTCTACAACAGTTTCTTCAACCTTTTCTTCTGCTTTCTTAGAAGATTTTTTAGTAGATTTTTTTGCAGGTTTCTTTTCTTCCTTAGCAACTTCTACTGTTTTCTTATCTTTTAAACTTACAGGTTCACCTTTGTAGTGTCCGCAAGCTGTACATACTGTGTGAGCCAAAACCGGTTCTCCGCAATTTGAACAAATTGTAGTTTCAGGCTTTGTAGCTTTCCAGTTTGCTCTTCTTTTGCCTTGTGCGCTATGTCCTGTTCTTTTCTTTGGTACTGCCATTTTTCTTATACCTTTCTATTATATTACTTCGACTATTTTTCTATCTTTATTGTTTTAAATATATCCATCCGTTCATCGTGGACTTTGAAAGAATCATCTTTTTCAAAGAAATCCTCTTTACAATTTATACCACAAACTTTTTTATTTGGTAACTCTAATATTACAGATTGATACAATAAGTCATAAATATCAATC
>CAMDZX010000009.1 GCA_945910925.1 uncultured bacterium
GTATTATATATTAAACTGTTTCCACAAGCCAATTAAAAATAAATTTTTAATTTAATTACAGTCACTTAGTGAAACAGTATATCGTCGGATTTTAACCTGACAAACTTAAATAGCGATTTGCGTACCTACCATAATTCTATGACTATCAGGTTTGTTTTGGTTTTGGCAGAATACATAGTTTAGAATAAGCTTTAGAGCCTGACCTTTTAAATAATAGTTGATACCTGCCGTATATTCTCTTTGGTTATTGTTACTGATTGTTTTATCGGGGTCAAACTCATCATATCTTGCGATAACTTCCAATTTCTTTGTTATATGATAACCCAATGTAACATACCAACCTTGTCTTTTTTTTGTTGTTAAACCGGAACCGCCGTTTGAACCGTCTGCATTAGCATATTCCATTCTTGTCCAGAATTTTTTGTATTCATATCCCAGATATGCACCTGCAACAAAGAAATCAGTTGAGTTTCTTTGTCCTGTTGCGAAACCTCCTCCGGTAACAAGCTTCCCGTATCTTCCGTCCGTTTTACCTAACGGTTTGAAATTCACCCAACCGTCAAATTCAACACCCGGAAAAAACTGTGTAAAAAATGTATCGGAACTGTATCCGCCCAAATCATAATCCATAAGAGCGTAGTTTCCTTTTAAACGAACACCGAATTTTCTTACATTCGCCAGGTTTCTGGATATTTGAGAGCGGTTTATAAAAGGTAATGTATAAGGGGATTGTGCGCCCTCAATACCTACTCCCGGACGGGAATTACCGACCAATATGGTATTATGCGGGATTCTATGCGTTTCGACATACAAATCTTGTATAAATTGCTGCATAAACCCTCTGTTATGCTGCGGAGTCGGGTCAAACATTATTCTAAAGTCTTCTTTACCACCTCTAAATTTTCCGTCAATTAGCGTATTTACAAGTCCGACACTAAACTTATCACTACTTCCGCCATACTGAGGAATAAGTGTGGAGTTATTCATTTGAATAACACTCCAAACATGAACACTTTCTATCGGTCCCGATTCAAATTTATGTGTAAGAGGTTCTTTCAAAAGACAGGCGGGAACATTTGTATTTTCTATTTGTAAATTATAAACGTCGTGAACCGTTCTTGACAGTTCATCATAAAAATGGTGGTGACCTCCTTTGTATACCTGTTCCTCTGATTGAGGCAGACTCTCCACTTCTTGTATCGCTATCAGGTTAGGAATAACAGGCTCTTGTTCAAGAACAATTTCTTCCGCAGAATAAACTGAGGAAGACGATACAAGTAATAATCCTATAATAAATAAAATCTTTTTCACGGCTTGTGTATCTCTTAAAAAAGGGCAGATAAACTGCCCTCATATTTATACTTTATGGTCATCTCTCAAATAAGCTGTCCAGAATAATAGTACTACAAAAACTATTGCGCCGACAAGGTTCCCTAACGTTACAGGCAGAAGGTTGTTTACCAAACAAGATTGAATTGTCAGATTAGATAGTTGTTCTGCGGTATATCCTGATGCTGCAACAATATCCGGAGTATGCTTCAAAAATAATCCGTTAGTTAAGAAATACATATTTGCAATACTGTGTTCATAGCCTGATGCAACGAAGGTCATAATTGGGAAGAATATTGCAAAGATTTTTCCTATAACGTGTCTTGATGATGATGCCATCCAAATAGCAAGACACACTAACCAGTTACAAAGAATCCCTCTTGTGAAAGCTTCAACAAAAGGCAAGGTTGCTTTTGTATATGCGGTTGATAATCCCATAACCCCGAGAGCGTCATGCGAATTGTGCGAACAACCCGAATAATAAATTAGAACTGCAAGTATAACAGAACCTATAAAGTTTCCTATATATACGATAGACCAGTTTCTGAGCAGTTTCCATATACTAACCTTCTTTTCAATAACGGCAAATGTCATCATAACATTCCCCGTAAACAGTTCAGCACCTGTCAAAACAACCATCATAAGACCTGTCGCAAATGTCATGGCTCCAACAAGTTTGGCAAGTCCCCAACTTATACTCTCCGTACCTGTCATAACCGTCAAAGATACCTGCGCACCGAAAGCAATAAACGCACCGGCAGCAATAGCCAAAACAAATGCTTTTGATTTTCTAAACCCGGCCTTCATCGGCATAACATTGTCTGCTAATTCGTGCGCAACGTTATTTGGGGTGATACAGTCTTTTGTATCAAGATTTTGTGTTTCCATAAATTGTTATCTCCTTTTTCATATTTCTTCTCACAGGACAAATTCCGAATTATTCATAACTCGGTAATACTGGGCATATAACGCTCGGTACAATAAATCTTTAATTGTCCTAAATAAAAAGAACCGATATCGGTCCAAAAAATATTTTATATCTTCAATTTATATTTGCAAGGAAAAATTATATAAAAATTAGCAAATTTATTTATTTTTGTGTTTTAGAACAAGTATGATAAATAATGTTTACAGTACCCCTATTTCATTTACAGGAAAAACATATTCCCGCAAGGGTTTAAAAGAATGTGAAAAATATTGTTCAAAAGCAAATAAAAAGATAAAAAAAGCAGTTGCCGAAAACTATATGGCATATATGCGACAATCCGGAGTGAATCTTGATAAAAGTCCATTTGGATATAAAATTCCTGTTGGGTCGTTAGAATTAAAACCGTATACCGGAACATTAGAGAAAAGTGCAGGCTTTTCAACAGAAGCCGGAGGATATGGCGGCGGATGGATAAAAGCCAATATTAATACCCCGCTTTCTACAAAAGATGTTCATAATTGTGCCTTGCTTAATCTTATCAATGACAATACGGGTGAACAACTCTTGTATCATGTTTATGCCGAAACACAAAAAGACTCTATTGTTAATCTTATAAAAAGAGAATTTCCAAGATTTACAAGAGCTAATATCATGCCGGGAGATTTACATCAAACAAATACTACAGTTAATAATACCCTCAATGCAGTAGCTGATATTAATCCAAAGGCAATGAGAGAATATTATCACATGCCGGTTGAAAACCCAGAAGTAGTTGCGATAAATGGTGAATTAAGATACATAGAAAACAAAAATCCTGACAAAATGACGTTTACGGAAGTATGCAACCAATATAATTATTAATCATTTCTTAAAGATACTTATTACAACATCAAAGAGAAGCTGATTTCTTACAACGTTTGCATATTTATAATATCTGTATTGAAGTTCTGCACTAAAATGTTCAGAAAATTTATATTTGCCAAATACGGATGCGCCCCATATAAACATACTGTTGGTCGGTTTATATGAATATTGAACCCCTGCAAAACTCCCGCATCCATATGAGAATTTATCCTTTGTTCGTCCTGCCAAACTCAAACTTATTGTATTATCAGAATACCATATAGGAGAAAAATATCCGCCATACAAAAAGCCCTGACTATCGTAAATATTTTCAAGATTTTTTTGATAACCGGAATTGTATGATACCAGATTTAATGCGATTTTTTGTAAATACGGTTTTGAAAGGTCATATCTCAAGAGTTTCCCGATACCAATTAAACTCTCCCAGTACAGATTATTTGATATGTTATACCCTTCTCTAAGACCTATTCCTGTTTTGTTAAAAAGGTATGAGCGATACGGGAGTCGTAATGTTGAATCCACGTACAAATTGTTATCCGCAATTTGTCCGGTAAATTTATTATCTATCATAACCCCGACTGCGGAAAGAAATGTCTGTTCCGTATTGTTTCTGTGAAACCCCAATTTTACATTAAAATTATCATTAGGATAATACTTTATCCAAGAATCTGTTAATAACATAGCACCCCTGTTTTGGAATATTTTTACACCGAAATCTCCTTTTAATGCAAAGTTTTTGTTTATGCGTCCCTGTGTCCCAAGTCTGATTTCATTTGTAAAATTATTATGAGGCTCATATCCTTGTCCCGGCAAGCGTCCTGAAGTATAAAGGTACATTATGTAATCAAGATAAACCTGCATATTTTTGTGATATGCAGAATTACTGTATGCAATCTTATTCACGTCCAGTTTAAATTCTTCACTCAATTTCTGAATATAAAGCTCGTATCCAAAAGCTAATTGATACGCACGTTTTCTGTTAATTTCGTGTTGTAGCTGCAATACTTCATCCGTTTGTGGCATATTTTTTAAAATTCTTACGGCATCTTCATAGAGCTCAATATTGTAATACGCTTTTGCCTTTAAAAAATCCGTATCATAATTTTTATCCAGCTTTGCAAGTTCATTTAATCCCGATAGCTCAAACCCTGTTGAAATATAGTTTTGATTCAAACTCATTTCTGCAAATCTGTCATATGAGCTTTTTATAAGAATATTGTCATATACACTTCTGGCTTGCGTAGAATCTTTTTGAACAATTGACATGTTAGCTTGTGTCATTAATCCGTCAGGAGTTTCAAGTAAATCGTTCTCAGATGCGACTTTATAAGCATTACAATACTGCTTTGTTTTATAGAGAATATGCAAATACAATCCTGCCACTTCGTTTGTTCGACATTTTGAGTTGTATAATCCTTCTATCTCAGATTGTGCATTATAAAAATCTTCATCCTCAATGAGTTGTTTTACTTCAGTTATTATTCGTTCATAATAGTTGCACACAAAATCATCTAAACTGTAATTGTTTAGATTTTCTGCACTTGTAGTATTCAGGTTTAATGTCAGAAAAACAATTAATATGATTAATAGTTTTTTCATAAAATTATGATAAAAAATAAGAATACTAAAAATAATAATCCAACAGGGTATCATTCTTACGCAAATTTATTTTTTATGAGGTTTATATGAAGTATGGATATAAATGTTTCACAAACTAAAACAAGTTTCACATCACGAAATAAAGAAATCAGAGATGTGGATAAAATTATGAGAAAATTAAAAAACGAGTATCCGGCATGTTCTACATCTCGAGCTCTATATATGGGTGTTGTTAAGAAAAAACCTTATTTGGCAAGAAAAGCGTTCCATTTACACGATAAACTATTTGGAATTAGAATTGAATTATCTAAATACCATGGAATAGAATGTTACCAAAAGACATTTGATGAGGTAAAGATAGATAAAGTTGCTAATTGCATGGAGTTGGCTAGAATGTCTTTCATAGCTCTCATTGCAAACGGATATAAAGATGTACGTATAGGTTCTCTTAAACTTTCTCCTAATCCGAGAAGCATCACTTCAAATCCAATTCTTGACTCGCAAAAAAAAGCTGATCATTGCGCAGTTATACTTAATGCCGGAAAAGATGCCATTCTTGAAAATCCTACAACATACAGTAAACATGCAATTATCGTCGACCCTTGGGCCGGCATAACTGATTATGTTTCTAATGTTTTCAACAGATACAAGATTATGTTTAATAAACTAACAGATGGTGATATTAGATATAAAAATGGACATTTCTTATTTGAAGAATGGGAAAAAATAAATATTGATGATAACTTAACAAAAACTTTGGCAAAAAGCAAACCTGAATTGATTGTAAAAAAATCTTAACGAATAATATGTATACGCTATAATAATATAAGAAGAGAAAGGATACTATTATGGAAAAGATTCTTGATAAAATTAATTCACCTGCGGATGTAAAGGGGCTTGAAATATCTGAAATGAATACTCTGTCACAAGAGATTCGTGAATATATTATAAAAAAAGTTAATACAACAGGCGGGCATATGGCGCCTAATTTGGGGATAGTAGAAACTACAATTGCCCTACATTATGTATTTAATTCGCCTGAGGATAAAATCATTTTTGATGTTTCTCATCAATGCTATCCGCATAAATTTTTGACAGGCAGAAAAGAAGGTTTTACGGATTGTAATAAGTACTACAAATATTCAGGTTACACGAATCCTGATGAAAGTGAGCATGATTTATTTGTTGTCGGTCACACTTCAACATCTGTCAGCCTCGCCGTTGGAGCTGCCAAAGCAAGGGATTTAAAAAACGAAAAAGAAAATATCATTGCAATAATCGGAGACGGTTCGTTAAGCGGCGGAGAAGCTTTTGAAGGTCTAAATAATGCAGCAGAACTAAACAGTAATATAATAATCATTGTAAACGACAACGAAATGTCAATTGCCGAAAACCATGGCGGCTTATATAAAAACCTGCGTCAGTTAAGAGAAACGAAAGGTAAGGCTGAAAATAATTTCTTTAAGTCTATGGGATTGGATTATTTGTATATCGAAAACGGGCATGATTTTAACGAACTTATAGAAACATTTAAAAAGGTTAAAGACATAACAAAACCAATTGTAATTCATATACATACCATTAAAGGAAAAGGGCTTGAACAGGCAGAAGCAAACAAAGAAAAATTCCATTGGGTTATGCCGGGAGTCCTTGATAATAAACCAATGCCTGAGGAAGAAAGCTACGTCAGTATAACAAAGGAATATATTCTGCAAAAAATCCAAGATGACAAAACGGTTCTTGCAATTTCGGCAGCAACACCGGGAGCGTACGGATTTACTCCCGATTTTAGAGAAAAACTCGGACAACACTATACTGATGTCGGAATAGCAGAGGAACATGCAGTTGCTTATGCATCTGCAATGGCAAAATGCGGTGCTAAACCTATCCTTTCGATTTTAAGTTCTTTTTCTCAAAGAACTTATGACCAATTATCTCAGGATTTGTGTTTGAACAATTCTCCTGCAACAATTCTGCTTCATTGGGGTGGGATTTCGGGTGCTGATATGACACATTTGGGCTGTTTTGATATACCTTTGATAAGTAATATTCCGAATATTGTATACTTAGCTCCTACCTGCAAAGAAGAATACCTTGCAATGCTGGATTGGTCGGTTGAACAGACAAAATATCCCGTTGCAATTCGTGTACCGTTTGGAGAACTTGTTTCGACAGGAAAAGAGTATGCAAAAGATTATTCACAGTTGAACAAATATCTTGTGACAGAACAGGGGAAAGATGTTGCAATAATTGCTCTCGGGAACTTCTATCAACTTGGAGAAACCATCAAAAAACGGCTATATACTGAAACAGGTATTAATGCAACACTGATAAATCCGAGATATATTACGGGTATTGATGAAGATGTCTTGAATGAACTTAAATCAGATCATAAACTTGTTGTAACTCTTGAAAACGGAGTTCTGGATGGCGGATACGGCGAAAAAATATCAAGATTTTACGGAGCATCTGATGTAAAAGTGCTAAACTTTGGAGCAAAGAAAGAGTTTACGGACAGAGTTCCTATGTGTGAATTGTACGAAAGATACCATCTCACGCCTAATTTGATTATTAGTGATATCAAAAAGGTGCTTTAAAACATGATTGAGAGACTCTGTCAGTTAGTGACTACGTTACTAAGTGATTTATTTGGGTGCAAAAAATAAATCACTTAGTATCTTAGTTACCTAATCACTCTGTCACTTTCTAATACATCCACTTTCTATGGAACAGGTGAATTTGAGCCTAATAAATCAAAAAAAAAGAGACTAAACGTCTCTTGGAATTAAGAATAGCTGGAAGTATGAAAAAGATTTCTTTAACAATTTTATTAAACTAAAAACTCCCAACGCTGTACATTCCCCAACATGGCAATTAGTTTTCTACATTTTATTTTTTCTACATTTACGCATTCCATTATTTGAAAAAGAAACCTTGTAACACAATATTTTTACTAGCAAAAAATATTTTTATGAGATTTAAATACAATATGGACACAATAAAAAATCAGCCTTTGCATTTTGGTGCAAAATTTATCAAGAACGTAAACATACAAAAATACAACCCCAAAACACATCTGTATAGAGATGCGAAAACAAGTTTAGTAGAGTTTGAGCCGGATAATTATTCAGATATGATGGCAATCATTTCTACAGTAAGAGAATGGAAGGGGCAGATGTTCGCAGGTGCAATCGCTCAAAGAGCATCATATATAGCCGACGGCATTCTTAATAAAGATATAAACCACATATATTTATTGACAACACAACAAAGCAACCTTGAGAAACTAAAACCCGGTAAAATTTTAGGAATGGCGCATATGAGTAGCGGACTGGGTGCAAGCGAATTAAAATTTTTCCAAGTAAATCCAAAACTAAAACATGGTGCACCAAGACCAGAATACAAGCATATTGGTACAGGTATATTAAATTCCATAAAAGAATTATACAAAAGCCCAATAGAACTTACCTCATCATACCAAGCTGCAAAATTCTACGAAAGACAAGGATTTAAAATAACTGATAAAGACATATTAAAATTCCGTTGGGATGGATAGAAGTTTTGTTATTTTTTGATATAACCCAATATTGCATTTATAAATGTCAACGGATGAATAGGACATCCCGGAATATATAAATCAATCGGATATTTTTCCAAAAACTCCCGATTAAGTTCGGTACTATCCTGAAATACCCCGCCTGAAATTGCACAAGCGCCGCAAAGAATTACAATTTTCGGGTTAGGAACGGAATTGTAACAATTTTCCAGTGCGTATGCCATATTATCGGAAATAGGACCTGTTATGACAATTCCATCAGCGTGACGAGGTGATGCCACAAAATCAATTCCGAATCTGCCCATATCAAAGTTTGCGTTTGAACATGCGTTTAACTCCATTTCACACCCGTTACACCCTGCTGCAGATACCTGTCTTAATTTTAACGAACGAGAAAATACTGAAGTAATTTCTTTCTTTACCTCTATCGCAGTTTTTTCATATTCTTCAGGTGTCATTCCTTCTGTTATGACAAGTTTTTCTCTGCTTGTGGATGCTAATTTATAATAATTAGAAAACTCAATTGCACCATCTTTACACAGATTTTTACAAGCTCCGCAGAAGGTACATTTGCCCATATCTATTGACAGAGGCTCAAAGTTTAACGCACCTGTCGGGCAGACATTCGCATATTGTTCCGGTTTTTCACATTTTGTAGAATCCAATATCGGAAATCCTCTGAATTGACTTCTCATAGGTGCATTCGGTATATCTTTTATAAACTGTTGTCCTTGGTAAATTCTTGATTTTAACGTATCAAACATAATATATTCCTTATAAATCGTTTCCTGAATATGACAAATTAAAACTCTTGTTGCAAAGAGGAAAATCAGAAACACCATTGTTTCTGACGGCAAGAGCCAGACCATACCAGTTATTGAAGGACGGGTCTTTTATTTTGTATTTAGAAAGTCTTCCTTCGCTATCAGTCATAGCTATATGAACAACTTCACCTCTCCAGCCTTCCGTTATTGAAATAACAAAAGCATCCTTTGCAAGTTCATTATCTGTGCTTGTCAAAATAGGTTCATTTTTGTATTCTTTAAGTTTATTTAATATCTTTCTTATCATTGAAAGAGATTCCTTAATCTCTTTATATCTCAATTTAAAGCGCGAATTAACATCGCCGACGCCTTTAAAATATTTCTTTTCAAATCCTAGCTCATGCATCCATTTGTCAGGAAAATCAAATCTTGAATCCAAATCCACGCCGGAAGCCTTTGCCGCCATCCCGACAAGTCCGATTTCTTTGGCACGTTCAAAACTTACGGTTCCTGTTTTTTCAAGTCTGGACATTACCGTTGAATTTTTAAGCATTGTCTGAGTCATTCTGTCAACATCTTTTCCGACTTTATCCAGAGTTTTTAATGTTGATGTAATTTCATCTTCCGAGATATCAAAATTAACTCCGCCTACATTAATCAATCCTCGTCCGAAACGGCTTCCTGACCATTCAAGCATGGTGTTAATTATCAGAGTTCTTGTAACCCCAAATACTGCGGCTCCCATTGAATAAGCAATATCTCCTGCAATTGCACCCATATCTCCTATCTGAATTGCAGCTCGCTCCATTTCCAATGCTGCTTTTCTGATTAACTTAGCCTTATCTGATATTTCAATTCCTCTTAAAGTTTCCATAACTTGAGAATATGCGGTATTATACGCAATAACACTATCTCCGCAAATTGATTCTGCAAGTTGATTTGAAGGTCTTTTTAGCATCAAATCTTCGACACCTCTATGCTGATATCCGAGCATTATTTCAAGGTGATAAACATTTTCCCCGTTACACATAAACCTGAAATGTCCCGGTTCAATTACTCCGGCATGAATAGGCCCTACTGCAACCTGATGCACTTCTTCACCTTTCATATCAAAGAACTCATACTCATTTTGATTTTTTCTTACAGGCTTCAACCAAGGATGGTTGAGCGGTTTTATTCCGAATTGTTCATAAAATTCACGTTCAAATATATGGAAAGACGGAATATCCTGCGTTATTGACTCATAAGACTTTTCATCGGCAGAAAAAAGAGCGGAGGAAACCAACAAATCCCCATTATCATCATCTGCCAAAACTACAAAAAGTCTTGTTTCACCGTTTCCCCAATCTTTACCAAAGAACCCTATCGGACGTTTGTTTTGCTCTATTATAGAGCATCTTAAATCCGAGATTGATAAAGACGGGATATCCGATAAATTTAACTTAGTATTATTTTTAGTTTTAATCCAATGTTCCATATTTTTATCCTTGTCCTAAAAACCTGCAACCGTACAATTTATTATATTGTTCAAAAACGGTGGAATATAAATTCCCAGAATAAACACAATCAGCAGCATTACAAATTGAGGGAAATACATTCCAAATGTAATACGTGATTTGTTTGTACAAATTTGTTCTTTTTTATCCTCACTAAGATTTCCAAAAGCAGTTTTGATAACAACTTTACCGATACCATAAAGAATAATGGTAAGTAGCAGCGTAAACAAACCGCACAACCAATAATGACCTTGAAGAAGCATAGTTTTTATCATTATAAATTCACTTATGAATAAAACAGAAGTCGGGAAGGCGCATATTGCCAAGAAGGAAATTACCCACAACCAGCCTGTTTTTCCGTCTGCGTTAATTAAACCGCTTATTGATTTTATTCTTTTTGTACCAAACAGCTCTAAAATATTTCCTGACGTCAAGAAGAACGATGCTTTTGCAAGTGAATGTCCGATAAGATGCAAAATAACAGCAAAATATGCAACTCCGCCTAAAGCAGTTCCGATTATCAGTATACCCATATTCTCTATTGAAGAATATGCAAGCATTCTTTTGTAATTTCTTGTATGGTAAACAAAGACCGCAGTAACAAACAGAGAAATAAAGCCCATTACAAACATCATAAATCTTGCATAGTCTACACAATCTGCAAGAACCATTATTTTGAAAGCTCTTACAATAACCATAAATGCGGAATTTAAAAGAGTTGCAGACAGTAATGCAGAAATTGGAGAAGGTGCTTCCGAATGCGCATCAGGAAGCCAAAAATGAATAGGTGCAAGTCCCATTTTTGCGCCAAACCCAAACATCATAAATACAAATGCAGCCTTTAACCAATTAGGATTAAATGTTGCTGCGTATTTATAAAGTTGTGCAAAATTTAAAGTGTTTACATTTCCGCTTGAAATATTTAACAGTATTATACCGACAAAAGCCAAGGCAATACCGATTGAACATATAAATACGTATTTCCAAGCAGCTTCAATAGAATGTTTTGTTCTGTTAAAGTATATCAAATACGCACTTGATAATGTCGTAGCTTCAACAAGCACCCAAGAAATACCCAAGTCGGTACTCAAAATTGTTCCCGTCATTGACAGTACAAAGACAAGTATCATAAATGAATAATTTCTTATTTTTACATCAGGAAAATCAAAAGTTTTTACATATCCGTTGTTGTATACTGCTACCATCAAGAAAACAAATGACAAAACCATTAAAAATATTAGGTTTGTATTGTCAACGGCAAAATAAGGTATACTCGAACGACTCCCGATACCAAAAGCCAACAACAACGTAATCACAAAATGAATAATTGCATACAGATTAACCATTAATGTCGTAAAACATTTATTTTTGATTATCAACATTAACAAACATGCAACTATCGGAAATATTAAAATCGTATTAATCATTGTATTCATAGTCCTTTAAATCTGATAAATTTGAAACTTCCAAGTCTTTAAACTCGGTATTGATAACATTTATAAACAACCCAAGAATGTAAACCGCAATAAATACATCAAGCAAAACGCCCATATTTACAAGCATAGGCATTTCTTTTGCAACAGAAAGCGATAATAAAAATATCCCGTTTTCCATTGTAATGAACTCTATTACGTTAGATATAATTTTGTGTTTTATCGTTATCAACCATAAGCTGATAATAATAACCGCTGCCGAAACCCCGAAATAAATAGGTGAAATAAGCTTCATTGCAGAAACATAATACTGAGAAAGCAAAAATCCTGCCATTAATATGGTACTTGCTATAAACAAACAATAAAAATGAGGGATATTAGGTGCAACATCTCTGTTTGAATGTGTCTTTTTTAAGACCTTATACAAAAATGCAGGTATAATTATTGACTTAACTATAAGTGTTTCAACAGTTAAGAACGCAAAATTCAAAAAGGTTATATGCTTCATCCCGCAACAACAAATCAAAAACAGCAATATCCCTTGTGCAATCAATATTCTGATATGTGCAATTATACGACTTGTTGCCGCTAAATATAACATTGTTAAACCAAAGAGTATTATAAAACCGTTTACCATTTTATTAGCCCCCAAACATTCTCGCAATAACAAGTGATAACACAACCAACGCAAGAGAACTCATAACAAATATAAATTCAAATACGTGCGACATTCTTATTCTTGCCATACAAGATTCTACAGTTCCTATTAATATTGATATGATAAATACAACAGAAAGGTACAAAAGAACTGAAATCCATTCAGTAATCCCCGAAGGAATTATCATATTTGCAATTAATGAGGAAATTAAAAGCATCTTAATAGCGTTTGCCCAACTAAACAAAGCTAAATCAGAGCCCGAATTATCCAAAATCATAACTTCATGTATCATTGTGAGTTCAAGGTGAGTTGCAGGGTCATCCACAGGAACTCTCGAGCCTTCTACTAAAATCATTATAAACAATACTACAGATGCAAATACTGTAACTAAAATACCGTAATTCCCTGCATTAGCAGTTATATTAACCAAAGAGTCAAACGTATAATTTCCGCTTAATGCCATAATAGAGGCAATTGTAACAAAAAATGCCGGTTCAACTGTTGTCGTAAAACAAGCTTCTCTTGACGCTCCCATTCCTTCAAAACTGCTTCCTGTATCCATTGCAGATATTAAAGCAACAAACTTACCTAAGCCCAGAGTATACGCAAAAATGATTAACCCCGCAGGTATATTTATTAACGCTTTTCCTGAAGCAAGCGGAACAAGCATTGCTGCGAACAAAACCGTTACAATACTTACAATCGGTGCAATTCTAAACACAAATGACGTTGTATTACTAATGACAAAATCTTTTTTCATTAGTCGTATAAAATCATACAACGGCTGCAAAACGGACGGCCCCTTTTTGCCTTGCCAAAAGGTTTTTGTTTTCTTTATAACACCTGTCATCAAAAACGGCACAAACAAAAGTATTATTAAATTTACAAAAAACATTATCATAATCTTATCCTATAAATAAACTTCCAATTATAACCAGTACTAAAAATATCAAACCATATTTTATATATGACTGAATATTCCCGCTCTGTATTCTTTCAAATTTTGATAAAAACCATTCGTCACCCTTCAACAAAGGATTAATCAAATAAGCTTCTTCTATATCATCAATATGCAAACTAAAATGAGCGCTCTTAGGGAATAATTTGCGAGGTTTTTCTATATCAAATACCTTCTTAAAAAGAGGTTTTAACATTGATAAAAACGGACTCGCATAAGAAGATGCGGTATATTGCATATGATTATTAGGTCTGTTATATCCGCAGCCCCAAGTTTCAAACATAACCGTTTTATTTTTACTTAACATAAGTTTTAGTCCGATTATTACCGCCAAAAGCAAAACAAGTGCCAAAGCATAAACAGATATTATCTGCATAATTGATAACGGTTCCGATAAACTTTCAATATTACATTCACACATTACACTAACAGGTTTTAATATAAAATTAAACACGTATTGCGGGAATAATCCGATAATTAGTGTAAAAGTAGCAAGAACTCCCATTGGGAATATCATTAATTTTCCGTTGTCTGATTGAACATTTTCGGCAGCTTCACTTCTTGGCATACCGAGAAATATTATACTAAACGCTTTTGTAAAGCATAATATTGCCATTGTCCCGACCAGAGCCAGACCTGCGATTGCGCCAATCAATGCAATTAATGAAATAAAATTATGTATTGAAAGTCCCTTAAACATTCCGAGATATACAAGGAATTCACTTACAAATCCGTTAAACGGAGGGAGCCCGCATATTGCGACGGAGCCTATAAGAAACATAACAGCAGTTGCCGGCATGGATTTAATAAGTCCGCCTAATGACTCGATATCTCTTGTATGAGTTTTTACGTATACACTTCCTGCTGACAAAAATAATAATTCTTTGAATATTGAGTGATTTAAGATATGCAAAATTCCTCCGGCAAATCCTAAAACCGCAACAATCGGTGAATTATAAGCAAGTCCGAGCATCCCGACACCAATACCGATACCTATAATACCAATATTTTCTATACTGTGATATGCAAGGAGTCTTTTTAAATCGTGTTGAGTAATTGCGTACAAAACCCCGTAAAGAGCAGATATTACAGATATAATCAATACGGTATAAGAAATCAAAAGCGAAGGTTTACCTGTTAATGACAACATTCTTAAAATACCGTAAATACCCGTTTTTATCATTACCCCCGACATTATTGCACTGACATGACTGGGTGCAGCCGGGTGTGCATCAGGAAGCCAATTGTGGAAAGGAACAAAACCGCATTTTGTACCAAAACCGACAAAAGCAAGTAAGAACACCAAATTTGCATACTGTTCATTGTTTTGCATGCCCGACGCAAACGAAGCAAAATCAAGGCTGCCTGATTGTAGTGACATTAACGCAAATGATATTATTATAAATAAAACGGAAATATGCATGAATACAAGATATTTTATCCCCGCTTTTAAAACTTCTTTTTTCTCGTTTTCAAATATAACAAGGAAAAACGAACTTAATGACATTATTTCCCAACAAATCAAGAACATCAAAGCATTTTGACAAGTAACAACCGCAAGCATTGATGCAATAAGCATTGGCAAAAACACAAGATGAGAATTAATATTCTTATCCTGCTCCATATAAGGTCTTAAATATCCTTTTGAATACACAACGGAAGCCAAACTCATAATTGTAATTACTGCAACAAAAAACGCAGCAAGTGAATCTATAACAAAATTTATTGAGCAAAATATGTTACTTAGAAAAACTGTCTGAGTCAGGCTTTCACCGTTTATCAAAACCTGAATTGCAGGAATTAAACAAAAGATTGACCCGATTGCAACCAATATGGAAAGAACGGTAATTTTGTTTTTCTTAGAAAATACAGATGCGACAAAACCGCTCAGCAAAAGAATCATTATTCCTAAAAAATAATTGTCCATAACTTATTCTTCCATCCCAAATTATAATAAAACTTTTAGAGTGAAATCTTCGGCTTGAAATTCCACCAAGTTCATTAAAAATCTAACAAAAAACAAAGTCAAGAGCGGGGGAAGAAAATATAACATTAAGTTGTATCCAATTTAGGTACAATATAGTTATTAACCTCAACGGCATCCCCCTTATCACTTTGTCATATAATCCAAAAACGTTTTTTTTATAACCTTATATCCGCAGCCTTCATGCAAATTTGAAGGATAATATATTTTTTTATGCGGATATCTTTTGCACATAGGAAGTCTTTTATCGTACACGGAACATAAACCTTCATCTGTCACATATTTACATGCAAATATAAAATTCCCGTCAGCATCCTTGCCTCTTATATAAAATCTTCGGTATGCAGGAAAAAGTAATTGCATAAATTTAAACTCTTTTTCTGTATATGTATCAAAACTATACATATATCTGCAACACTTACCACATTTTTTACACTCACCGACTATATCATATTCGACCTTTTCCGGGACGAAATACGAAAGAAACTCATTTTTTAAATTTTCTAAAAATCCAAGCATGCCAATATTATACCAATATTAATTTTTTTGGTACAATGTTAGCATAAAGAAGGAGTGTATAGAAGGATAGTTTTATGTCAAAATACGTCGTTCCAAAAAGATTAAAATACAATACAAAAATTTCAAAAACTCAGGCAGATGAAGATTCAATAGTTGATACTGTTAAAAGATTCATTATTCTTGCTACGGCTTGTATACTTGCAGGGATAGTAGCTTTAAAATTGTATCTTGCAATTCTTCCGCCTATTGCAAATCTTTCTGATTTCAAGCCGAATATGGTTACAAAATTTTTGTCATCAGACGGTGAGGTTATAAAAACATTCAACGCATGCACTTTTTCAAAAGTCGAAGCAAATCAAATTCCAAAAGAGATAAAAGAAGCCATTGTTGCGACAGAGGATAAAAATTTCTATAATCATCCGGGATATGATTTGTGCGGGGTTGCTCGTTCAATGGTTGAAAACGCAATCGCAAGACGAGTTGTACAGGGTGGAAGTACCATAACCCAGCAGCTTTCAAGAATGTTATTTCTCTCTAACGAGCAATCATATTCAAGAAAAATAAAAGAAATTATCATAGCCGCACAAATCGAAAAATCTATAACAAAAGATCAAATACTCACAATGTATTTGAACAATGTGTATTTAGGCTCGGGTGCATACGGTGTTGAAGGTGCTGCTCAAATATATTTTGCAAAACATTTAGACCAATTAACGCTTGCAGAAATGGCTCTGATTGCAGGACTTCCGCAAGCTCCTTCCGTATATTCACCGTTTAATAACCCTGATTTAGCGGTAAAAAGAAGAAATCAGGTACTGCAAAGAATGTATAAAATGAAGTACATTGACAAACAAACAATGGAAAAAGCTCAGGCAGAAAAACTTCATCTTACATCTATGCCGCAATCATACCTTCTTAACAAAGCACCGTATTTCTGCGATATCGTAATGAGAGAATTGGAGAAATTAGGATTTACGGAACAAGAAATCAGTCAGGGCGGATACAAAATCATTACAACTCTTGATTACAAAACCCAGATAAAAACGAATGAAGCAATCATAACAGAGCTTAACGCATACGGATTGCGCGGAGATAACAATCAGGCTGCAGTATTTGCATTTTCTCCCGTTGACGGCAGAATTCTTGCATACGCAGGCGGTAAAGAC
Source organism: uncultured bacterium (assembly GCA_945910925.1). Taxonomy (GTDB): domain Bacteria; phylum Cyanobacteriota; class Vampirovibrionia; order Gastranaerophilales; family Gastranaerophilaceae; genus UMGS1585. Next base: position 17,255 of record CAMDZX010000009.1, read on the forward strand.
TACTCAAAGAGCCAATATGATAGAGTAACACAGGCGGTAAGACCTCCGGGCTCAGCATTCAAGCCGTTTATTTATACTGCGGCTGTTGAAAAAGGGGTTTCTCCGAATGATTTGATAGATGACAAACCTTTTAGTGTCGGAACTTGGAAGCCGCATAACTACGGGAACAAATACCGAGGACAAATTCCTGTATATAAAGCATTAATGATATCTTCCAATGTATGTGCGGCACGATTGATTCAATACGTAGGAGTTCGTGCGGTTATACAAATCGCAAGAATTATGGGTATCACAACCCCTCTTGAATATGATTATACAATTGCTTTAGGTTCTAACGGGGTAAAATTATATGAACTCACCAGAGCATACGGAATATACGCTAACGGCGGATTTAAGGTAGAACCGTATGGTATAGAACGAATCGAATCCTCAAGAGGAAAAGTTTTATACTCGGCATCAAGACCTAGAATAACAAAAGTTTTAAGTACGGATACTGCAGCAGTTATGACGGCAATGCTCAGAACCGTTATTGAACACGGTACAGGCATGGCGGCTAACATAGGAAAACCTGCTGCGGGTAAAACAGGAACTACTGATGATTACAAAGATGCTTGGTTTGTAGGTTATACACCTTCTGTCGTAATGGGTGTATGGGTTGGTAATGATGACAACTCAAAAATGGGTGGTTTAACAGGCGGTACCGTTCCTGCTCTGATATGGCGGGATATTATGAGAGTTGCGGCAGATAGTCTTGGAAGCGGAGATTTCCAATATCCTGATGTAGTTCTTGAATCTTCATCAGGGAAATCAAATCCGAAACTGACATCTAACGGTAAGAAAAATGACAAATATCAGGATACACCTGTTGATAATCAAGTGGACGAAGTACCTATGACTATTGTTTCTCCAAGCAATTCGGAACCTGCTGCTTCACCACTTCCTACAGTAAAACAAAATCCGACACCGGTAACAACCGCACCCGTTTCTGCGCCGGTACCTAGCCAACCTGTGCAGCCTATTCCGTTACCGATGGCAGTACCAAATATGAATTAGAGGTTTAGTATGGATAATTTGAATTTTGAATTAATAAAAACACTTGAACACGGAGCAAATAAACAACAAGTAGCAACTTTGAATAAAACACAAGAAATTGTTGATTATGAAACTCCGTTTGAACTCACGTATGGCGATATTGTAAGTATGACAAAAGCAGTAGAAATTGCATCAGAATTCTTTGATGTAAAAGGTACGGTACTTGTTAAAAACGGGAAAGTAACGGGTGCGGCGTTGGGTTCTGATTTGTCAAACTCTTTGATTAAAGCAATTGATTGCAATCCTGTTGATGCTCTCTCGGGTGTTGTTGCATTTACACACAGAGTTGACAAGAAAACAGCTATGCAATTAAGTGCGGGGCATCTTGTTGTAGCTCCCGAATTTGACGTTGATACTTTGGAAGTCTTTGAGAAAAATTCAATACGTTATGTGAAACTAAATACTCCGCTCAAAGAATTTAAAAACTTTATTGAAGAAGAAGTTGTGATAACTCCGTTCGGGACATTGGTACAAGAAACCAATAAAACGGAATTGGATAAAGAAAACTTTAAAGTTGTTACCAAACTAAAACCGTCAGTTGAACAAATAGAAGATTCTATTTTTGCTTGGAAGGTTGCAAAATACGTTAAAAGTAACGGTATTGTCGTTGCAAAAGACTTTAAAACTCTTGCAATCGCACAAGGAATGCAGAGTCAGGCTGTAGAATATGCGATGAATTATGCTTGCGACACGGCAAAAGAAGCCGTAATGGCATCAGATTTGCCAATCACGGTTGCGGATTTTAATGCTGCATTGCAAAATCGCATTTCAGTATTTATACTTCCGGGAGTAACACAAGAGATTATAAAACTTGCGGATAAATATGAAAAAATCATAATTACAACAGGTTTCACGACATCACTTTTATAAAGCAGGCAAGAATTATGAACTATCCGAATTTAGAAGAATTAATAGAAGTTATAAGAGTTTTAAGAAGTGAAAACGGATGCGTATGGGATAGAGCTCAAACTCATGAGTCCCTGCGTCCAAACATGCTTGAAGAAGCTTATGAAGCAGTTGAAGCCATAAATAAAGGGGATGTCCTCAATCTTAGAGAAGAACTCGGAGATGTACTTTTACAGGTACTTCTACATTCTCAAATTGCATCCGAAGCAAATGAGTTTAATATTGAAGATGTGGCAAAAGAATTGAAGGATAAACTTATACACAGACACCCTCACGTATTTGGGAATGCTCATGTGGAAACCCCTGATGATGTCGTAAAAGCATGGGACAGATTGAAACAAGACGAGAAAAAAGACCGCAAATCTTTAATGGACGGAATCCCAAAACCGCTTCCCGCACTTGCTGCAGCACAAAAAATCAGTAAACGTGCTGTAAAAGCAGGGTTTGAGTGGGACAAAGTTGAAACACTTCTTGAATGTATACATTCCGAATACGATGAGTTTAAGGAAGCGATAGAAAACAAAGACAAAAACGCTATGGAAGATGAAATGGGCGACATATTCTTTGCAACGGTTAACCTTGCAAGATGGTATAAGATTGATGCGGAACAAGCACTTTTGAAGGCAAATCTTAAATTTATGAAACGATTCAGAAAAATGGAAGAACTTGCTCAAAAACCACTTGAAGAATATTCGTTTGAAGAATTTGATGCTCTTTGGAAATCGGCAAAAAAGGAGCTTGCAAATGCCAAATAATATTACGGAAGAAGCACGATTATACGAGTTATTAGAAGAAACGGACAAGATTTTCCAAGATAAAAACGATACCAATACAGAACAGTTCAATAAAATAAAATCCGAAATCAAACAAATTCTTTCAAGCTATCCAAAAGGCAATATAGGACTTGCACAGATTAATCCTATTGCCGGAGATATTGAATATAATGCCAAAAAGGTCATAAAGTACATAAAATACGGTCAAGAACTAAATCTTGATATGGTTATTTTCCCCGAGCTTATTCTAATGGGGTATCCTATAGAAGACACCATTGACCGTCACCCGATTATTGTTGAGGAAAACGTAAAGTGGTTAAAAGAAATAGCTGCTCTAACAGGTTCAACTGCGGCTCTTGTCGGGTTTATCGAACCCAGAAAATACAACCTGACAACAGGTAAAAGTTATTATAATTCCGTTGCAATTTTACAGAACGGAGAAATTAAAGGTATCGTAAGAAAATCTCTACTTCCTACGTATTCAGAATTTAATGATTACAGATATATTGAACCTTCTCCTGTTGTCGGTGTACAACCTGACTCTACATTATGTCTGCTTGATGAAGAAAACGTGGTTGATTGCGATAAAACAATAAGTATAAACGGAATCAAATACGGGATTTCTATATGTGAAGATTGTTGGAATAACAAGGATTTCTTCGACAAAACACTTTATTCAAAAGATCCGATAGAAGAACTTGCTTCGGAAAAACCTGACGTATTCATTAATTGCTCTGCCTCTCCAAGCCGTGCAAAAAAAGAACAACTAAAACATAATATGCTTTCATTTACTTCAAACTCTTACAAAACACCTATGGTATATGTAAATCAGGTAGGGGCAATTGATAACAGCTCTTTTGAAGGGTCAAGCAGGGTATTTTCCAAAGACGGCGCACTTATTGCACGGGCAAAATCTTTCTCCGAACAATTCCTGATAGTTAACCCGTTAAACAAAATCGGCAAGATATATCCGTTAACCAAAGGTTTGGAAAAGACACTCACGGAACAGAAAATTTTCACGCTGGAATACGAAAATGACCTTGAAAGAACCTACAAAACAATTATTCAAGGGATAAAGGATTATTTTAAAAAGACAGGTTTTAAACGTGCGGTACTCGGTTTATCAGGCGGACTTGATTCTACCGTGTGTGCAGTACTTTTGGCAGATGCTCTCGGGAAAGAAAATGTTTTCGGAATAAGTATGCCGTCAAAAATTACAAGTCAAGAGAGCCGAAGTGATGCAGAGATTCTTGCCAATAATCTCGGGATTAATTTTACGGAAATCCCTATTAAAGATATGGTCGATACAACAAACCGTATGTTTGATAAACTGTTTTCAGATGTTGAAGCTAAATGGAATTGTCGTTATAAACAATCTTTTACACAGGATAACATTCAGGCACGTTCACGAGCAATGTATCTCTGGGGTATAAGCAACGAGTTTGAAAAATGTCTGCCTATCGCAACCTCAGACAAGTCAGAGCTATATATGGGATATGCAACAATCAACGGAGATATGTCGGGCGGATTTGCACCGATTGCCGATGTTCCAAAAACTAAACTGTTTGCATTCGCACGCTGGATGAATAAAAACAGAAAAGAAAAAAATGCCATACCTGACTCAATTATTCTCAAACGACCGGGAGCAGAGCTTGCAATCGACCCAAGAACAGGAAAACCTTTGATTGCGGAAGATGCTCTTATGCCGTATGAGTTTCTTGATGAAATTATATGGAGAATTGAAAATAAACACGAACACTATTGGGATTTAATAAATGCAAAATTTCAATACGAAAAAACTCACGAAGTTTCCGAAAAACAAAAGGCTGAATGGCTCGATAAGTTTTACAGAAGAATGTCAACCGCTCTGTATAAATGGTCTATTCTTCCGCCTTCCGTGATTGTTGAATCACGTTCAATAAACAAATATGACTATAAACAACCGATTACCTCGTCACGTATCAATTACAAAGGTACATCTCGGGAAGAAATAAGAAAATCTTTAAACGAAGCGATTTAGAAAATTTGTAAGCAATACGGGTATAAAAGCAGGTGTAAGGTCGGTAAAATCAAAAACAAACTCATTAATACCTGCGTTTATGAGTGTATCAATATTGTCAAAATCCTGCATTACAAGGTGTTCAAAAAGGTGCATTCTGCAAAATCCGTCACAGGTAAAAGGCATAGTCTTTTTCAATGAAGGGTCTTTTAGTGCAAAATTCCCTTTATGACACGGGGCTTTGCAGGTCAATCTCGGGATAACTGCACTCTCACTGTTAAGCGGGCAAAGTCCTGATGACGGAATCCTCTTATTCCCTGCAATTGTGAGTTTTTTGTTGGGAATAATATTTTTAACCTTTTTAACGGTTTTAAGAACATTATCCAAATCATCAAAAGCAGAAAACTCAATTGTATCAATAGGGTGCAGGTTATTTAAACATTTAATCGACATACTGTTCAAAAGATTTATTCCCTGCCCGATTTCAAGCGGAATCTTGTTTAAATCAGCATCATTAATAAATGTCCATAAATACCCCAGATTATTCACAATAACCGATGACGGATAAGGTTCAAGTAAGACCAAACTTTTTACATATTCATACACTCTGTCAAAATCTCGTTCTATGAGTATTCTCGGGGTAGAAAGCTGGAACTTTATTCCGTATTCCGCACAGAACTGTTTTACTTTAATAATAATTTCGCTGAAACTGTGTCTTGATAAATCTTCTGTTGATAGAATTTCTCCGTATTCTATTGAATAAATCGGATTAAATCCAAGCCTTTTTATAAAAGCCTTAACTTTTTTTATATGCGAAAGCTGTGATAATCTCAAATTGATGCGTGGGATTTTATCCGTAAAACTTGCATTCACCTCTTTTTTTAAAACCGCACGTTTTATTTTCCACTCAAACGGGAATATATGCCGGCTGAATTTAAAATTTCGCCCTGCCGCACTAATCATATCCCCCGAGAAATGGTCTGTTCTATATACGCTGCGCCTTACATGTTTAAACGGAAGTTTATGGTTTTTAAAAGAGTCAGGATTTTTAAGAATCTTTTCTACCAATAATAAACCATCCAGAATATCCGAAGATGTCTTAAACTTACCTTTTATAACAACATTGTCTATTATTTCCAAATCCTTCAATTCTTCCATACACCACGGAATATTATCCGAATCTACTGCAAGAGATAAATTGGTATATTTTTTTATTTTGGAAATATTTTTTGTATAAATTTCTTCCGTAACAATAAGTTTATCAATCTTATGGAAATTGTTAACAAAATCAATACCCGCAAGATTGTGAATATCAAAATATGAATCAATAATAATCTCAAACGGAAGATTAAGATTTTTTATCCCCTCAATTATTGCGAAACTGTTAATAAATATCCCGTCAATATCAGTATTCTTGAGATACTTTATCATTTTTTTTATTTCGATTAAATCTTCCTCAGTAATACTGTGCTTAAAATTCACATATATACGACAATTATTGCGATGTGCAGTATTAATAAACTCCTGAATATAATCATAATTATTGAAAAACTTGTGATGATAAACATAAAAATCCCGACACGATGTATGCGGAATAAAACTCTCAATATCCTCCGGCTTTTTTATCGGAGCTATGATAGAAATGTTTTTCATAGCTATATTATATGAATTTTAATAATATTATGCAAGATACCCTTGTGCGATTGAAATATTGCGCATTTGTTCATCTTTAAGACGCATATCAGCTACTAATCCGCGTTCTTTATCTATGGCATCCGTCAATGCTCGGTCAGCCTCACCTGTTGCTCTATTTGCATTATTAAAATCCGTTACTGCCAATTCATAATTCTCAGAATCTGTTCTATATTGTTTAGAATAAAAATCCTGTTGCCCTGATACATAACTTGTTAATCTCTCAGGGTTGGTAATATTTGTTGTACCAATATTTATACCGCCTAAATCTCCTGTTCGTCTGAGATTGTCGCTTGCAAGCGCATATTTATTAAACCAGTCTTTTGATGCAACAACTCGTTCTCGCTTTTTTAATTTTGTAAAACCTGCTTTTCTACGATTAGTCAATGCTTGAGAATAATTCGGATGCAAATCGGATAAAATACCTGCATGTAACTCATTAAAACCGGCTTGAAGTTGCCCTTTTTCTGTCTTAACACGATTATATTCTGTTTGTAATTCTTCGTAATTTCCACTACCGCTGATTGAATTGGTCAAAAGTTGATTTCTTAATGCTGTTTCTGCAGAGCGCCTTTGTTGTTCAAGTGCTTGCTTCTGTTCAGGCGAAAGCGATGCTATTTCAGTTTGTGATAAATGTGGGTATTCTACTTTTTGACCGTCTGCCATACGGTTATCCTCATAAATTTCCTTATATATATAAAGTATATATTTTTAAAATAATTGCCTTTTTTGTTAAGGATTATTAAGAAAAACCGTATCGTTAAGCTTGTCAATCATTCTGTTATAAGAAGTGGTTATCGGAAGTGTCACAGATTTTGATACCGCATCCGTAAAAGGCTTATCTTTAAACGGAACATCAACTCTTGCAGGAACTATTAACCCTGATTTTGTCATTTTTTCAATATTTTCTTTGGAGGATAAAAAGCTTACAAACCTGCGAGCCGACTCTTTGTGTTTGGAAGAAGCTGCAAGTGCCCAACCCGAAGCATCACATGGAACAACTCCCGGAAATGTCGCTACACCCCATTGAAATCTTGCACTCTCGGAATACTTAGGTACAAGCCACCTACCTGAAAGATGCATCCCGATTTTTCCTTCCAAAAACATTTGTGCAAGTGTCTTTGAGCCAACCTCTGATTTTAGGGGGGCATAATGGTATTTGTTTGCAAGGTTTTTATAAAAAATAAATCCTTTTTGCGATTTCACTTTTTCAGGCGGATATATTGACCCACCCAAAGTTAACACATAAGGAAGTGCATAATACATATCTTCTTCATACCCAATCCCGAAAGTATTATTTGAAGTGAGTTTTTTTGCATATACAAATAAATCATCAATTGTCCAATCGGATGTTGGATAAGGAAGTCCGACTTTTTTAAACATATCTTGGTTATAAAAAATCACAAGATTTGAAACATCTCTCGGAACAGCATAAACATGCTCGTTATAAGACAGAGCATCAATACTTTGCTTGTAATATAAAGACTTATCGACATCCAAAGCCTCTAAATGGTCTGCATACACAGGCAGGTTAAGATTATTGATAAAAACAACATCAGGAGCAAGGTTTGAGGCAAATAAAAGATGTATTTTTTGAAAGTAATTCTGAGGAATATGCATCAAATCAATTTTTATTTTAGGATTTTTTTGTTCAAAATCTGAAATAATTGGTTTTAGTATTGCGATTTCTGAGGCAGAGCCCCAAGTCGTAAACCGAATAGTTTCACAGTCAGATTGTTTGTGGGAACAACCGCATAACATTACGCTTAAAACTAAAATCAAAAACCTAAACTTCATCATAAATCAATAAAGTGTGACATATTTTTGTCTGTTACATGAATAATCATTTTGTACATTCCAACTCTTACGATGTATCTGTAAGCCTTCGCCGACAAATGTTCTGCAATTTTGACGTATATTTTGTCATTTACAAATTCATCAAAAGTTTTCAATACAAATATTTCATCATTTATATAGCCAATAAGAGATGTAAATTGTTCAAAACTGACCAAATAGAATCCGGATATTTCTGTTAATTCTGTTCTTGCAAGTATAGTCAATCCATCCACCACCCCATATTCTTCTTGTTCTTCCTCTGTTACAAGTTCCGAAACAGGTTCTTCAAATATTTCTTCTTCCATGACAAGTTCCGAAACAGGTTCTTCAAATATTTCTTCTTCCATGACAGGTTCCGAAACGTTCTCTTGTAACGTTTCTTCACCCGTTACAACACCTTCTGTTATCGTTTCGTCAAAGGTTTCTTCTGCAACAACTGTTTCTTCAACAGGTTCTTCAAAAATTTCTTCTTCCGTGACAGGTTCTGCAACGTTCTCTTGTAACGTTTCTTCACCCGTTACAACACCTTCTGTTAACGTTTCGCCAAAGG
>CAMDZX010000010.1 GCA_945910925.1 uncultured bacterium
TTTGGTTTCTAGGGTAAATTCTTTATACAAAAGTTCGAGAATTGATAAAAAACGCAGAATTTTGAATTTAGTTTTCTCGAACTTTTTTCTCAACGGCTCAAATCTGAGCTATGAGCTAAAAAGACCCTTTGATTTATTCATCAAAAGGTCTAATCGTCTATTAAACTGGGAAAGAGTTGACGGAACTCGAACTTTTTCATGGCATGAAATTGTTGAAATGAAACCATATATTTTGAATATTTTAGAGATAAATTACAGGTAAACACGGGTATGAGCCGTGTTCTGAGGGTATCGTGGAATGAACAATCAATACTTTCAGCCCCCTTGAATTAAATACTGATACCATGAATTAGCATTTCATGTGGACACAATATGGACATGGATTTTGTACGATATGGTTACAGCTCAAATGTGAAATTCAATCTCTTTACTACCAAACTATCATATAGTTCTTTAAGCATAGGCATTTTGGTGCAATTCGAGAAGTGGAATATCATATCTAAGCCATTATTAGATGTCATTTGCATGCCTGCTTGTGCATGTTATATTAGAAGTATGAAAAAGCTGATAGCTTTAGTTATATTAGTATTTCTTTCTATGTCTGTTGAAGCGAAACACCTGTATTATGAGAAAGACTATCAAAATGTCTGGTGCGGGCAACATAACGGACAAACAGAAGTTAAGTTATTTGATTATACACGTGTAGATTGTGTAACTGATACAGACGCTGTTGAATTTGACTTTGCAAAGAAATGGGCAGAATGTACAGGGCAAGCATTATACTATGGACTAATTACTGGAAAATCTCCTGCGTGTGTTCTGATTATGGAAAATGGAGAGAAGGATAACATTTATCTTCAACGTTTGCAGAAACTATCAGACAAATATGGTTTTAAGATTTATACAATGACTCCATCAGACATGGAACAATCTCAATAAGTCTAATTGATTGTAATTCAAACAGATATGTGTTATATATTATAGAGTTATTGTTGTGTATCGTCATTAGTCTAATAAAAAGGGGAATGCAATTATATGATAAATTTTGTTCAGAAAATAAAGGATTATTCTAAAGTTCATAAAATTATGACATCAATGATAGTAGTTTCAGGAGTTATTAGTCTTTTATTGTTTATCTTGTGCTTATGCTCTGTATTAACTTGGCTTACAGCATTAGCATCTTTGTTAGTATTTGTACCACCATTACTAATTATTTTAGTTGCATTTTTAGTTAACAAAATCAAGAACCACCCTGTTTGGCGTTGCATCATTACAATTTTGCTAACTTCTTTTCTGATATTGTTTCAGCTAATTTATTCAATTATATTCATACTTGTATATTCAGAACTAACTAAAGATATCCCATATAACAATCCCAGAAATTATCAATCTATTATAAAGAAGTGGAGCAAACAAGATAATAGGATATATAAGATTTTTCCAAATAAGGTTCCAAAAGGAGCTAAGAATGTTGTAATGAAAGGTGGTTCTGGGCCTTTTTATGCTGTATTTGGATATAACGAAATAGCTATAGGATTTAATACAACAGATGAATATATTACTGAGCTTAAAAACAAATGCAAAAGCATTACACCAATTAAAAATGCAGAAACTTATCCAAATACCTATAATCATTCAATACCATTATCGCTTATAGATACTGGTTCAGATTTATACACAATAGTATCGGAAAATGAATATCCAGATGAAAACCATGAAAACACATACTTTGGTGGTGTTGTTATAAATGAAAAGACGAATAAAGTAGTTTATTTTTACCAAGCCTTTTATGGCGACTATTGTGGTGGATGTTATGATACAAAGGTAAAGTAAAGATTTATGTATGAGTGTAATAAATGCACTTGAAATAAGCTATATTATATGACATAATACACATATAAGGAGTCGACACTTATGAATAATATTAAAAGAATGTTTAGTTGTTTTTCTGTATTGGCTGTTTGCTTGCTTGCTAATATGGGTATTGAAGCAAAGGCAATTACTTCTTCACCTGTAACAACGATTATGCAAAACAATAATGCTACTGCTCAAGTACAACAGTTCACCTTACATAATGGCATTGTACAAGCTGAAGAAAATCAAAAGATAGCAGACCACTATTCACATAGTTCGCACTATTCACATAGTTCTCACAGTTCACATCACTCACACTATTCTTCAAGATACTAGAGGACTATATGGAATATAGATTATCAAAGACCTCATTTAACAAAGAAACAATACTAAAGGTGGTCTATTTGTGGCAGGAAGATTTCAATATAAATATTATTGAAGATGAGTTTAACTGGATTATAGATGTAAAATCCAAGCAAGCTGATAAAGATTTTTGTTTTGATGACTTCAATAGGGAGGTTCAAGAACAGCAATTAAGAGAAACTCTTAATAATCAATTCGGTAGCTTACGAGATAGCATATATAGTCAAGCTTTTCAACACTTTCAAGGTTAGGAATGAGTTATATTAAGTTACCGTTCAATTTTAAATATATAGATGACAGCGTGTTGTTAGTAAATCAAGCTGGCGAACATTTGTTCCTAACAAAAGAAGATTTTAGTGCTTTTACTTCCGATGTATTAAACTCTGATAATGAAGCATATAAAAGACTTAAAGCGAAACATTTTCTTACAGTTCAATCAGAACTAAATCAAGTTATTGAAATGCTAGCAACAAAACTTAGAACACGTAAGGAATATTTGGCAGATTTCACCAGTTTACATATGATAGTTATTACTCTTAGATGTAATTGTTTATGTAAGTATTGCCACGCTTCTAGTGTAGACTTCACTAATAAAAGCTATGATATGGACTGGGACACTGCAAAGAAAACAATTGATATGATATTCCAAACTCCGTCTAAAGATATAAAGATAGAATATCAGGGCGGAGAACCTTTATTGAACTGGGATATACTAAAACAAAGCGTATTATATGCAGAATTCCTGAACAAAATAGCAAAGAAAAAGGTTGGATTTGTTATCTGTACTAATTTAATGGATATAACAGATGAGCAGATTGACTTTTGTAAAAAGCATAATATAGAGATTTCAACCTCATTAGACGGTACAAAAGAATTACACGATTGCAATAGACAGTCAAGAATATATCCGAGTTCATATGACGCATTTATTAAGAATTCAGAGAGGGTGAATGCTAAATTAGGTAATAATGGTGCTTCCCCTTTATTAACTATTACTAAAACGAATTTACATAGGTTACGTGAAGTAATAGACGAATATGTAAGACAAGGACATAATGCGATATTTCTAAGAGCATTAAATCCATATGGAAATGCTGTACAAAATAAAGATGAATTAGGCTATTCTATAGAGGAATTTGTAGAAGCATATAAAGACGCTCTCAATTATATTATTGACCTTAATAGACAAGGTACAGAATTTACAGAATGTTTTACAGCATTGCTATTGAGCAGAATATTAACACCATTCTCAACAGGCTTTGTTGATTTGCAATCTCCTTCTGGTGCGGGAATATCCGGGGCAATCTATTATTATGACGGTAAGATATATCCTGCTGATGAAGCACGAATGTTAGCACGTATGGGCGATGACTATTTCTGTATGGGAACAGTAAATGACCACTATTCAGATGTCTTTAATGGGCAAGTTATTAGAGATATTGTTTACAACTCTTGTGTAGAAACCATGCCAGTATGCTCTGAATGTGTATATCAACAATATTGCGGTGCTGATGTAATAAGGAATTATCTTGAAACTAAGGATTTAATGGGATACCGTCTTAATAGTGGGTTCTGTAAGAAAAACAAACTAATCTTAGATTATATATTTGAACTGTTAAGAACTAATGATGAACAACTATTAGATATCTTCTGGAGTTGGATAACACGTAGACCTTATGAGGAAATAAAACTTGAAACAAATTAAAGGCATAGTAAAGAATATTGATAAGATTATTCTGGGAAAATATAGTACACACAATAGCATATTTCAAAATAATAAAGTGCTATTCTGTAACAAAAAGCCCTTATTCAACTGCGGTATCAATGCATACATTGTTCCCAAAGGCAAGTCTTTCAAAACGGATAAACCTATTATAGAAGTAGAAAATAATCCACCATTTATAGAAAATGATATTATAAATATCTCTCCAAATGGACTTGCAACAGTAGTATGGGAGGCTGATACACCACATCATGCATTATACGTAACTGACGTATGCAACTCTAAATGTATAATGTGCCCTCAAATAGAAGGTGCTTCAACACATTATAATGAATGTATACAAATCCTTGACTTAGTTGATACAAAGAATGTATCTAATATTGGTATTACTGGGGGAGAACCAACTCTTAATATAAATAAGTTGGTAGAGGTACTAGAAAAGATTGCAAAGAAATCTCCTAACCAGAAAGTACATATACTTACTAATGGCAGAAACTTTTCACGCATAGATGTTGTAGAAAAACTAGCATGCATAAGAAATATAGATATATCATATGGGATACCTTTATATTCAGATATCGCAGAAGAACATGATTATATAGTAGGGGTAGAAGGTGCTTTCAACGAAACAATTCAAGGTATATATAATTTAGGGAAGTATAATCAAAAGGTTGAAATAAGAACAGTTATACTACGACAAAATTATAAAAAGCTGCGAGAATTGGCAACTTACATATATAGAAATATACCTTTTGTAACTCACATAGCACTTATGGGAATGGAATATCACGGAAATGCAGAAAGTAATTACGATTTGGTCTCTATTGACCCGATTGAATATAAAACAGAATTATTTGAAGCTGTAAGAGAATATGTTCGCTATAATATGATAGTTGATGTGTACAATACTCCACTATGCTTAGCTGATAGCAGAATTAAAGAATTCTGCCGAGATAGTATATCTACTTGGAAGAAATCCTACCTACCTCAGTGTGAAAACTGTAGTGAAAAAGAGCCTTGTAGTGGAGTTTTTGAAACATCATTTATGCACAGTGAAAACATTAAACCTATCAAACTAGAGGAGAACTAATCATGAAAGTATCTAAAATATATTTATTGTTAATTCTATTAAGTCTAACTGTTGTTCAATGTGCATATGCTTGGGACGGTTACGATGTTGATAACGGTCATTCAATAGAGATTGAAAAAGGAAATCTTGTCAGAAGTGGCAATGATATTGAAGTCTACGATTATGATACAGGCGAATATAAAGATTATGAAGTGCAAAGTGTTAATAGTAATGAGGTAGAAGTATATGACTATGACACTGGTGAATATAGAACATTTGATATGGACTAATACATACTTCATAGATATTTGACGTTTTAGTATTTTGTTGCTTTGTTATAACTAATAACTGTCCGTAAAACGTTCGTTATACGCACGGTAAAAAACTATGCTTAAAATAGTCCGAAAAAGGCCGCAGCATTTCTTTACAAACGTTCGTATATATATTGACATTTTACGAACTATCTGCCATAATAATAATGTAAGGCAGATAACAATAGGAGACAACAAAAATGAAAAATCAAGAAATTAGAAACACTGTTGCAGAGTTACAGGAACTTTATGCTCAAGCAGACAGCTTAAAAGCTGAAATCACAGCAAGAGAAAGTCTTATTAAAGATGAGATGGAATCAAGAGAGTTAGAAGTATTGGATTTAGGTAATGTAATCATAAGATTTACTTCAATCTTATCTAACCGTTTTGATACAACTAACTTTAAGAAATTGCATGCAGATTTATACAATGCATTTATTAAGCAAGTTGCAAGCAGACGTTTTGTGATAGCATAGGGCTTAATGCCCTATTGCTAGGGCAGAATGAGAGGTTAATAATGGCAGAAACTAGAATATATGGCTATGCACGTGTCAGCAAGAAAGACGGCATGACTATTGAAAATCAAGAATATGCAATTAACAAATGGGCTAAAGAAAATAATGTTACCGTTTCAATGATTTATAAAGACCGTTGTCAAGGTGATACCCCAGTAAATAAGAGGCAACAGTTACCAGTATTACTGGAAAATCTGAGAGAGGGCGACACAGTTGTCGTATTTGAATGTTTTAGGCTGCACCGTTCTACAAGCGGTTTACAGGCTCTTTATAGAGAGATTATAGAGGATAAGAAAGCGGAATTTGTCAGCTTAAATCCTATGGAACAAATCTTATGCACCTTTAGAAATGGTAATGAAGATATAGTTCAACAAGGGTTCAAGCAAATCATATTAGCCGTAATGAGTGTATTAGGTGCTATGGAAAAAAGGAACGTATCAATAAGAACTAAAAACAGTCTAGCAGAGCGGAAAGCACGAGGCATGAAATTAGGTCGTCCAGTTGTAAAGTTACCACCGAACTTTAAGGAATTATACGAACGTGCATGCAGGGGCGATATAACGCACGTTCAAGCAATGAATGAACTAGGATTAAAAAAGACTTCATATTATAAACTGGCTAAAGGTCTAAAAGGTGGTAGCAATGAATGATAGACAGGTACAGGACTTAATACGTGGTATGTTTGTCAATCAAATGGTCTTTAGAATAATGGACTCAGCTAAAGCACACAGAGGCAATGTTCAGCAGGGGCAACAGGTTCAGTATGTTCATCAAGTGCCGTTAATCGTGGATATTGTGTGCGGTGCAGTTGTTCTCTTTTGGGTGGTAGTGCTAAGCGGTACATTATTATTGAGTTTATTAGGGTTGTTTATGCTAGTATTTCAAATTGATTAGGTCGTGTGCCGCAGTCCGTAAACTCCCATGCAACTCTAATCTTGCCATTAGCCTCTAAACAAGCCATTTTTGATATATCATAGATTTGCTCTATCGCCACTATGCCCACTATGTCTATGCTTTAGACAAGTGGGCAAGGTTTATATATAATCAAAGGGGATTTTGCCACTCCTAATATACGTCATAAATGGACGTATTAGTCATTATCTACTAACTTATCAAGTACATTTTTCTGATACTTTTGGTCGCACTTCTTCAACAATTCCTTAGCCTTTTCTTTGTGGTCCGGGACGTTTGCAGGTGCAATTTTCTTTTGATGTTTCGCCATATAGTCATGAATGACTTCATAGGCAATCTGTTTAACGATTTCTCTATCCATTTATATTTATTCTCCATTAGTTACATTAAAATCTAAAATCAGACAACGCAGGAGGCTTATAGAGAGGACTTTGATACGTGTTAGGTATCAAAGTATCCCCCATTTCGCCTCTTTCTTACTCCCCAAAATCTTTTGGGATACCATGTTTAAATCTTAAACGTGGTGAATTAAGTATCCTAATCCACTCTACTTTACTTTGATTTAGTTTATAAATAAACTGTGGTCTAGGAATACGTTTATCTGAAAGTTTCTCTTGAAAGAACTTTTCAAATAGTTCATCACTTTTAAAATCATAACTTCTAATATCATAGCGAGTCATTTAAGCACTCTCCTTGCCGTTTGGGCGTTTTAATTGCAAGAACGTGTGCAGTTCCGTTCTGTGTAGTAACAAATACTTCACATCTGCACTTGTGAAGTCTTGCGTATTTTGGGAAGTTTCTAATAATCCATAATCTTGCCCCACCTTACGCAAAAGGTTTAATATTTTTGCTATTTCACCGTTACGGTGTTCTGTCAATAATCTTGTTAAACCGAGATTTCTGGAAAACAAAGTTTCCAAAGATATAGTTATTTTTTCATAGCATGCCGGGCAATTAATAATCCACCATAGGTAATCAATAAATGTAGCAATAAATGGGGCTTGCTTTGTTCCGGGAATTTGGGCGTAGTAGCCCATGTTCCGTTTGATTTGTTGGCGGATATGTTTTGTCATTAAGCGTGATGAGAATACAAGGTCGTCGTCATCATCTATACAAAAACTATCTATTATACCAATTTTAGTAAGCTCATCTAATGAACTTAATACAATATCTGCTCTTTTGGCTTTTCTACCTGTGAAGGATAAGTTCTTGCAGAATGTTTTAAAATCATAGTAGTAAGGCTGTTCCAGATTAGAGTTGTCAATGATTGCGGAACTATGGCTCATTACCTGCAATACCTTTTCAAGCACTACACGTGCATTTATAGGTATAACAGATTTAGCCATTATACCGCATATTGCTTCTGGAATACGGTACTTATCAGAGAAATAGTTAATTTGAAAATAATATCCATCGTAATTGTATAGGTCATTATCTATAGATAATATATTTTCCATATCATTTGATGAAAGCGGTGGAAGGTTTGTAATCTTATAATCTGACCATTTAGGACAAAATTTAGGTAGCGTTGTCTTAGTGAAAGTTAGAGCATAACATGGATATGCTCTTATGCGTGAACTTACCAAATTATCCGCTAAATACTTTACATCATATTCATCAAAACGGTAAAATACAACGTACTGATAAAAATAAGGTTCATAAGCCCAAAGTGTCTTAGGGTTTAGTAATTTGAAACTCAGCTCATCACAAACAATGCATACACATTGCTCTTTGGGGTACATCTCACCAACGTACTGTGAATTGTAATCAAGATTATACAACAAATCTTCCGTACTAACATCTGCTTTAACTGTAGTGTATTCATCATTGTAAATCTGTGAGACATCATAACGAAAGCCGGGCTGTCGACCTTTATTCAGCTTCTTTTCATTCTGAACCTGTAGTTCCTGCTTATTTAATTGTTTTCTAGCCATATACACATTCTCCTTTAATCTATGTCTTGTCTTAAAATATAAATAATTTCTATTTCACTTCGTACATTAAATTGAAAATAGTCATATATTCTAAAATATGATAATTTCGTTTTCACTTCGTGAATTAGTTGTATACATGAAAATTTAACTTTTTGTGTTGAGTGAAATACATTAAAGAAAATGCAACTACCAAAACGGTAATTGCATTAACATAGATTATGAGAATGCCCCAATGGGCTATTAAATTGTCTTCGGCAGAGGTTAGGTCGGATAAACCTAACTTGCCCATCGTTCTATATTAAAATATAATAATAATTTTTGATTTGTTTGTATCATTAATGTCAACGATAAGTTATGTCTTCGGCAGAAAAAGTCGGCTAACTTGCCCATCGTTCTTAGATGACTACGGGGAGATTGTTTGATTATTAAATACAAAAGTAATTGAAAAACTAATTATATAAATAGATAGAGTAATATTGTAACGTTCGAATACAGTAATAACAATCAACTCGGCAATTTTGAGATTGCAGTATTGTAACCATTTTTCTACTAATTGTTACCAATTTTTTGTGGGATGTAACCAAAATATTGCAGGGTTGTGGTTACAGTTCTACCGATTGTTACCTAGAATTTGCAACATTGTTTCCAGAAGTAGCGAAATTATTGCAGGAATGTAACCAAAATTAGTTAATTTGTGATAAAATTATATGCATGGGTATTGTTCAAGAAAATGAAATATATGTTAATGATGATAGACTGTGCTTCTTGTTTAGCTTGCTTATAAATAAGGGGGCTACAATAAGTTGTGCCAACAACCATATAGCTGATGAATTTAAAGAAAACTTTGAAGTATTTGTTTCAGAGATATTTGAAACTTACATACAAACACTATCTAGCCAAAGGAAAGAACAGATTATAAAGGAAATGTCTGATTATGACAGTGAGCGTATCCCTTATAAATATAATGATTGGTACGAAATCACTTATTCTGATAAAGACAAAGTATTGTCAATAAATCTGAAAGAGAACGGTGTATTACTTTATGAGACACTTAGCAGGTATGCAGATAACCATTGGGAAGATGATTTGTGTACTTGGAATGAGACTAACCATTATTGCAGTGAGAAAATTTGCAGGGACTTCTACCAACAATTGTTGGACTATAACGCTAAGACCTACTATGTAGATGATATAAAGAATATCCATGCAATAGTATTGGGTTATTTTAAGGGATACATTGAGATAAAGAGTATAGAATGTGAGATTGATTTATCAAGTATAGGGTACATGCTGTTTCAACCATGTTATGTAAATGCATATCCTACAGATACTGTAACGCATTTTAAATGCTGTATAAATGCAGATTGCTTCAAGAAAAAGTTTGACAAACTTATTAAAGGACAAGAGAACAAAGTATCTGAGCCTTATACCAAAAAGAAGATTAAGAAATATCCACCACAACAACAGGCTATGTATGATTTTATAGTTAATTCGATTAGAAAGAATGGACGTTATAAAATAGACCCTTTAACACTTAGAAAAGTTTTAAATATTGGTTCATCAAAAGAAGATACAAATGTATTAAACAGTGCTGTGTCATTATTAAATAGGTGTTATAAAGATATAAATAAAACAAACAAACCCTTACTTAAAAAGGTCAAGAGAACTGATTTATATGATATTTCAATTGATTTCAAAATCTAAGCAAACAAAATGCTTAGTTTCCTCATAGAATTGTTACATAAATTTATATAGAGACTGTCAATTAGATTCTGACAGTCTCTTATTTTTGCAAAACTAAGCGGGATGGAATTCACTTATAGACTTTGTTTACGACTGAGATAATAAAAATAGGAAAGGCAAACTATGAGGATTATCTCAATGTACGTAAACAATTTTACAACTAAATATATAACTCCGGGATTTATACCTCAAGTGTGTCCTTTGCATTTTATACGCATGTTGGCAAGAGGTGGGAAGCTGATATGGATAAAATAATAGTACAGACCACCAAAAATAAATCTATAGATGAGAATGTTTTGGAATTTCTTATATTACTTATTGAAGCAGATGTGGAACTCAAAACTTCATCTATTGGTGATAAGGAGAATTAAAAATGAAATTTTTTATTTTTAATGACGAGTCTAAAGATGACTCAATTGAACGTTTAGCGGAATATTACGCTAACGGTGAAATGTCCGAAAAGGACTTTAAGAAAGCTATGAAACAAATCAAACACAGTAATTTTAATATTGTGGTTGATGAATGCAATTCTCATAGACTTTCTAAACAAACGCTTGAAGCTCAAGAGAAAATGAGAAGTGGTGGTAGAGCAACTGGCTATGCCCCTATTGGTTATCGGAACATTAGACATTGGAATGGCGAATTTGATGTTGTTCCTGACTACAATGTTGCAAGCAAGATAGCTACATTATTTAGTCTATGTGAAGCACGTACTAGTATAGACTACATAGTAAAAGCTGCCAAATCATTAGGTTTAGTCGGTAAAAAATCTAAAAAACCGCTTACAAAGCAAGCCATTATATACATATTGAACAATCCATTTTATTGTGGTTTTGTAAGAGGTCGTAAACACCCAATGTATAGACATAAATATGAGTCAATCATATCTGAAAAACAATTTTTAAATTGCCTATATATTCTTGAAGAGCAAGGTTATATAACCATAGAACACAAAAAAGATGGAGAAGCGGCATAACTGCTGCTTCTCTATTTATTTTAATGTACACTTTTAATTATAGGAGACATAATCATGACATTAAATTTAACACATCTAGGAATTAAACAAAATAAAATCAAAACAGAACAAGAAATAACAGAATGCATACTGCTAAGTCGTGTTTCAAGTAAGGAACAGTCTGAGGGGTATTCTTTAGATGCACAAGAAAAGAGATTAAGGGCATATTGTCTGTTAAAAGGTCTTGAAGTAGCACAAGTTTGTAGTTTTGCGGAAAGTTCTACAAGAGGCAACAGACCTAAATTTAGAGATATGATGAAACAAATAAAAGCAAGAAAGAAACCTATTGCAATTATTTGCGATAAGGTTGATAGGCTTCAAAGGGGTTTTAAAGAAACACCTATGATAGAAGAATTAAGAGTTTCAGGGAAAGCTCAATTACACTTTCTATCTGATAATCTTATATTGCATAAAAATTCATCATCACAGGATTTAATGCGTTATAACTTTATGGTAATGATGGCTCAAAACTATACAGATTGTATATCTGAAAATGTCAAAAGGTCTCATGAACAAATGGTTAGAGAGGGGAAAGCCATGAGTCTTGCACCTCTTGGATATGTTAATGTAAGAGACCCTCAAACCAAAGTGGCAAATATTATACTTGATGAAAAACGTGCAATTTTAGTTAAAAGATTGTTTACAGAATATGCAACAGGATTATATTCATATAGTCAACTAACCAAAATGGCTAAAGAATGGGGCTTGGATAATAAAGGTAAGAAACACAAACCATTATGTAAGTGTCAAGTTGAAAAGATACTCAAAAATCTCTTTTACTGTGGTTATGCAAAACGTATTGATGAATATTACAGACATTGTTATCCTGCGATAGTAAGTGAAGAATTATTTATGAAGTGCGTAGAAGTGCGTAATGGTAAAAATAAACAATTTACCAAAATGACTAAGCATGATACCGTATTTAAAGGTTTAATCAAGTGTGCTAATTGTGGTTGTACTGTAACACCTGATATTAAAAAGGGTAAATATATTTACTTGAAGCCAAACTCTAAAAAGGATTGCACCTGCAAACAGATAAATGAAAATGTTGCTAATGATATGGTTTCTAAAGTATTTAAATCTATGTCCATGCCAGAAGATGAATTGCAGGTCTATTTAGAAGCTCTCAGAAACCATTTTAAACAATCTGAGGATATACAAGCTAAGGAAAAGTTAGGATTTACAAAAGATTTAACAGTATTAAATTCTCGCTTAGAGAGACTTAAAACCGCTTATTTAGACGGAGATTTTACAAGAGATGAATATTTAACAGAGAAACAAAATATTCAAAGGGAACAAGAGTTTATCGAAAAGAGAATTGCTGAATTATCAACGGATAACAAAGAGGTTGTAATAACTCTGGAATACTTGCTAGATTTGGTTTCTAGGGTGAATTCATTATATGAAAGTTCGAGAATTGACAGAAAACGCAAGATTTTGAAATTGGTTTTCTCGAACTTTTTTCTCAATGGCTCAAACCTAAGCTATGAACTAAAAAGACCCTTTGATTTATTCATCAAAAGGTCTAATCGTCTATTAAACTGGGCATGAAGAGACTCGAACTCCCACGCTTTCGCACTAGTTCCTAAGACTAGCGTGTCTACCATTCCACCACATGCCCATATTTAATTATCAAAGGTTCTTTCAGAACCTGAGCGTGTCTACCCCTCTCCTCGAAGATACTTAATCTTCTCGTCGGCAGAGTACCACATGCCCGTATTCAATTGTCAAAGGTTTTTCATAATTTGAGCGCATCTGTCACAATGATAAACCCGCCTAAAAGATTATAATTAAAACATATTAATATTGCAATAATTTAGTTTTCTTTATTTTTTATTGCTTCTTGTAATGCTTTTTCAAGTACGACAATTTTTGATTCCAAAACCTTAACCTTAGAAGAACTTTCATCCCTGTCAATTCCTCTGCGTTCAAGCTCTCGTTGGTATTCCATAACTTTCTTTTCTCGTTTTAGACCTAAGAAGGTCATTATGTAAATCCCAATAACCATACTCAAAGTTGAAACCGTTAAAAGTACATAAAATAATTCGGAATGACTCATTTTAGGATTATGTGCCAACAGACTTGTAAAATTTGTATACCCGATATAACTGAATTCCGCAAAAATAATTATATTAAGCAATAAATATACAATAAATCTTTTTTTCATTTATTTCTCCTTAAGTTCGTTTTGTTTTAGGTACGCAAGAACTTTATTTAATTTTTCGTCCATAGGAATTTCCAATTCAATTATCTCATCCCCGAATGGTTTTGTAAACTTTAATTTATACGCTTGCAAAACTTGTTCTTCCGTTTTTATCTTCATTTTGCCGAATCCGTACAACGTATCATTATATACAGGATGTCCGATATGGCTTAAATGTACTCTGATTTGATGTGTTCTTCCTGTTTTTAGGGTAAGTTCCACAAATGTTGCATCCGCAAAATTTTCAAGAATTTTAAGCTCAGTAATGCTTGGTTTGCCTTTTTCATCAAATACTACATCCATTTTTTGCGGTTGTGATTTGTGTCTGCCTATCTGGTAATCAAGTATCATATCTTTTTCTATAACACCGCGTGCAATTGCAAGATATTTTCTTATTGCAGTTTTTTGTTTTATTTGTTCTGCAAGAAAAATATGCGCATCATTATTTTTGGCAACCATCAACAGTCCTGAAGTATTTCTATCAAGTCTGTGTAAAATACCTCGTCTGAACTCACCGTTTATATCCGATAGATTTTCTCCGTATTTGTATTTGAGTGCATTAACCAGAGTGTTCTCTTTTTCTGTTGTTGTGGGGTGTGTCAGCATGCCGGAAGGTTTATTCACAACAAGCATATTGTCATCCTCATAAACAATATCAAGCGGAATATCTTGCGGTGGAATATTATGTATTTCTGATTGGATGTCAGTATAAGAAATAATATCGCTTTCTTTGAGTGTATAAGAAGGTTTTACCGTATTGTTGTTAATAAATATGTTGCCCTTTTTTATCGCCGACTGTATTTTTGAACGTGAAACATCAGTCAGGATTTCCGAAAGATAAGCGTCTATCCTTTTGCCTTCGTCCGTATAATCTATAATAATTTTTGTTGAATCGTTCATATTATTTTTTAGCGTAATTTTTTCTGAATAACACAAACATTATAACAACAACACTGATATTAATAAAAATATCCGAAATATTAAACACAGGGAAATTAATAAAAGTTAATTCAAAATAATCTCTTACGTATCCAAATTCAATACGTTCATAGAGGTTGCATCCGACACCTGAAATAAAAAGTGATATAACCAAAATCGTCATCATAGAAAGTTCTTTGATGTTTTTTATTAAATAATAAAGAATTCCTATGATTGCCAGAATTGCAAAAATTATTAGCAGTATTTTATAGTTTTGAAGTATGGAAAACGCTGCACCTGTGTTTTCCATATAGTTTAGTTTTACACCCGGAAGAAAAAATATCGGGTCTTGCGAGATTGCCGACAAATAAGCAGAGGTATACAAATTAAATCCCATAAGTACAGAAACTGACATAACAAAATAAATAATTTTACTTATGTTATTTTGTTTTTTCATCCTTTACCTCGATAAATTTGTTGACCGGAATTACGTTAATTCTTTCCATAATGCAGGCATAGCCTGTTAACTGTATATCTAAATTTTTATTATTATCCAGCTTAGGTCTTGTAAATCCGAGAGTTGCAACGACATATTCGTTAAGATTGTCTGTGTTGACTTTCATAATTCTCTCGATAATTCCTTCAGGTGAGAACTTTCTATAAATCTCTTTTGAAGGTTTTTGAGGGTATGTTATTTTGTCGGCAGTAATTGAACCGATAGCAATGACATTATTAGGTTGTTTTACCGTCAATTTAGCGGTATATTCCTGACCTGCTTGGAGTTGGTGTGGGATATCAAGTTTTACCTGTGCGTATTTTGCATCTCCCCAATACAGGTACATATTTTCTCTGACAGTATAATCTCCTGTTATAATCCAACTTTTACCGTTTGGTTTTAAATAATATATGGATTGCATAGTGCTGGTGAATTCGCCAACATTTTCCTTTTCAGCCTTGGCATATCCTTTTGCAGTTTCCGTAACATCTGCGATTGCAAGATTATCATAGAAACATACACTATTTACTTTTATTTTATATTTTATTCCTGGATATGTTGTCCAAGTTTCTTTGAGCATACGGCTCATAACATTAAAATTAAAACCGTCGGAGCTTAGATAGTTTTTAGAATATGAATTGAGGAATGTATTATGGTTGTAGTTATTTGCTGCATATTCATATTCACAGAAAAATTTTGTAACAGAATACAAGGATGAAACATATCCTTTTTGTTCGGTTTTTTGAGATTTATTGAATAGTTTGAAATTCTTACTCTCTTGGGCGTACGCGTCATTATATGAGCCTGCAAGACTCATTATTATGATTATTACGGTTAATAATTTTTTTATTCCCATAAATCGTATTATATATCAAATTTGTAAAACTATTAATAAATTAAATAAATGATATTTAAAAATAAAAAATAAATACTTGCAGGGAAAATTTTATATGATAATATTGAGGTGTTATCAGATTTTGATGACACACTCAGTCGATTGGCAAAAGCCAACAGGGTACCAAAGTCGAGACTGTTTCCCGATACGGCTGAGAAATACAACAGAATAGATTTAATTTAAGCCTTGGTAGCTCAGCTGGATAGAGCAACCGCCTTCTAAGCGGTAGGTCATGCGTTCGAATCGCATCCAGGGTAAATTTAAAAGGGTAAAAACAAAAGTTCTTACCCTTTTAAATTTTATTTATTTTGTGTAATAAATTGCACGCTACAAACTATTATTCCACGGTTTTAGAGTTAAAATTAATAGTGGTCGGGTTATTGAAGTGCACCCATCCCATCATCAAGGGCTTCAGTCAATTGTAAAGATTTTTATTTTTGTTTAACTATATTACAGTTTGTTAAGAAATGTGGTAAATATCGTCTCAACATGGTACGATATTTATAAAATTATGGTGCGATAAATTATGAATTTAAACAAAAGGCAAAGCTTAATATTGGATTATATCAACAAGCGCAATTCTTCCAGCAGATTAGAAATTGAAGAATATGTGGCAACAGTTGATGATAAAAGTTCAAAAAATACAATTATAAGAGATTTAGATGTACTCTTGAAAAACAATTATATAAAAAAAACAGGTTTTGCAAGAAGTATAAGATATGAACCATACACTTCTAATGAATTATTGATTAAATATGATGTTGATAATTATTTTAAAAAAGAACCTGACAGCAGAGAAATAAAGTATTCTCAATTTAATTTTGATATTTTTAATAATTTAAAGAATTTATTTTCTGCTGATGAGATAAAGAAGTTAGAAAGTATAAACGGAATCTATACCAACAAAACCATTGCTCTTTCTGATACCATACTAAAAAAAGAATATGAAAGATTACTTATTGAATTGAGTTGGAAATCTTCGCAAATCGAGGGAAATACATATTCTTTACTTGACACTGAAGTTTTAATTAAAGAAAATATTGAGGCTAAAGGTCATAAAAAAGAAGAAGCTATCATGATTTTAAATCATAAAAAAGCTTTGGAATTTATATTTGAAAGTAAAGATTATTTTAAAATTCTGACTTTAAAAAAAATAGAAGAATTACATGCGTTATTAACAAATAAATTAGGGGTAAATAAAGGTTTACGAAAATCGCCGGTCGGAATTATTGGTACAAATTACAGACCTTTGTCAAATCAATTACAAATCAAAGAAGCAATAGAAAAATTGATTGCAACAATTAATAATACAGATAATGTTATAGAAAAATCTTTAATTACTGTTATCATGATTTCCTACATTCAGCCGTTTGAAGATGGAAATAAAAGAACAGGTAGGATTTTAGCTAATGCAATACTATATGCAAATGGTTATTGTCCACTGTCATACCGAAGCATAAGCGAAAGTGAATATAAAAAGGCTGTAATTCTTTTCTATGAAAATAACAGCATAGATTATTTCAAAGAATTATTTGTTGAACAATTTAAATTTGCAGTTGAAAAATACTTCTAGGGTAAATAAAGATATTATATATTTTATGGTTAAATAACGTTTTCAACTAACCAATTTTGGAACTCGACAACTTCGGGGTAAATTAACGGAGATAGAAAACCTATCTCCGTTAATTTTTATCCTAAGAATTAATTATAAATAAAATCAGTTTCTATCTCTTTTTATATTGTTTGTAAGATTCCAGGCTGATTATCAGTTTGTAAATAAATTCTAAATCTTGAATTTCAGCATTATTCAGAAAAGCATTTATTTTACCTAATAATATAGGTTTTTCATTAAAATGTTCAAAATCAAACAGTTCTTTGATATTCAACTCTAAAACTTTTGCAATTTTTTCAATATTTTCAGGTTGAGGAAAATGTGTTCCACTTTCAATTTTTGAAATATTTGGCGGTTCAATATTAATAAGTTCTGCAATTTGCTCTTGGGTTAGTCCTTTTAATTTTCTAAGTTCTTTTATTCTTTTCCCAAACTTCTTTCTTAATGAACTCATAATAACCCTCCCCATTACTTATATAGAGTAATAAATCCCTATGGTATATAAAATAATGAGTTACATTATATTGACACTAAAGAATTAATGTGATACATCATGAGGCATAATGTATTGGATAAAGAAAGTGTCTAAAAAATATAAAGTTAAGAAAGATTTATATACGAAAAATGATAACGATAAATTATTTATCATATTTGCTTCTAATTTTATAGGTGATACATTAATACTCAACGGATTAGTGCAAAATATAAAAGAAAATTTTTATGATGCAAAAGTAGTTTTTGTTGTTCCAAAATATTTATATCCGATTGCAAAATATCAATATCAGGTAGATGACGTAGTAACTTTTGATAATAAGAAAAAAAATAATCTTTCTTATATAGTTTCATTTATTCTAAATTTTAAATATAAACATCCGTATTGTTCTTTTTCAATAAATGCTAAAGAACGAGATTTATTGATTGCAAAATTAATTGGCTCAAGGAATATTTATACTTCTAAAATAAATAAAATTTCTCGTTTCTTTGCAAATTGGGACAATAATCAAAGAAATTCTTACAAGAGTATGGCAGAAAATTATTCTGCATTTATAGAACCGCTTATAAAAAAAGAAATAAAACAAAAACCTATAATATTTGTTCCACCAAATATAGCTTCTGATAATATTAAGACTATTAACAGAATTAAACAAACAAATAAAATTATAACAATTGTTCCGGCAAATTCGTACAAACAATCGTCTAAAAATATGCCAATTGATGATTTTTCTGCACTTGTAGATAATATTTCAAAGGAATATACAATTTTGTTAGTTGGAAAAGGTGATTACTATGATAAATATATTCATGCTTTAACCAATAAGAATATTAATTTTGCTAATTTTATAAATAAATTGGACTTACTTGAAGTTACAAGCGTTTTTAAAAAGAGTGATATAATAATTTCGATTGATACAGGATTAATGCATTTAAGTTATGCTATGAGGTGCAAAACTATTGCACTTTTCTATGAAAATTCTTTAAAAGACTTATGGGCTCCCGATGAAAGAATATATAAGAATGTAATAGTGTTGTCGGATGATATTAGTCCTGATTTAATCGTTAAAAGTATTAAGGATTTAAGTGCATAGATACGTATTTTATAAAAGCATTCCGAGTAGAATATACGGAAAGGCTTTGCATATTTTTTACCCCTCTTGCTCATACTTTTTTGGCTTGCGTATATGTTTCATAATTTATTTATTTATATTAACAATTTGTAAACTTTAAGCAATTATTTGTATAAATTTGTTTTTATATATATAGGATATACTATTAATATGCGAAAATGATATGATTAACACTCAAAATAATTCAAATAATATGCTTTTTAGGATTACTAATCTTGGTGTTACAGTGCCTAAGACGGATGTTGCGGTATCTGAGTCTACAGAAATTGCAAGGTGTAAATACTTTGGATTTTATACACCCAAATTTGATGACACTCCGATAAAGCGGGTCTTTGTACCTGATAGTGCAACAACATTAAAAGGGTCCTTGACATATATGTTATTTACGATGAGTGGTAGAACATATCAAGCTGTAGAAAATCAAGGAGTAAAAAGAACCGGAGCAAGACAAATTGATTATTGTTTAGCAAAGTATTCAAAAAAAGTAGCTGATAAGATGAAAACAGGTGGATATTGTTACACCGGAGTAAAGTGGGCATTGCAAAATGCAGGGATATTAAAAGATTACAATGATATGCCAAGAGGGTCTGCAAGCGATGCAATTGATTATTTTGACAAAAATAAAGATAAATTTGAAAAATTGAATGTAAAAGCCAAAAATTTAAAAAAATTACCGGCAGGTATGATTATTGTTTATACTAAAGAAGGTGCTGATGGACATATAGCGATAACGAACGGATATGGACAAGAAATGAGTGATTGTACAGACAATATGAGATGGCTTGATGCAAAAGGAGATGGCGCAAACTTTGTTGTTTACAGACTGACAGACGGTTGGAGTTATAACAATGTAACTAAAAAATTAGAATTTTCATCTACGAAAGGATAAATTCCTTGAATAGTAAATATTCTAAACAAGGTTCAATAATTTATTAATCTAAAAATTTTGCTGTTATAATTTATTGTATGAATAAAAAGGAATTGTTAAATAAAATAGAAAACTTTGTAGTTGATAAAAACTATGCTGCTGCTCGTAAACTTGTGAGGAATGATTTAAAGCGAACGGGTACTAAATTTGAGTATTATTTTTATATGGGTTTTGCTTCAACAGATGCGATGGAACGATTGAAAAATTTTGAAAAGGCAATAGAAATTGAACCTGATAATCTTGATGCAATAATAAATCTTGCAAATGCAAAGGATGAGATGGGGGATTATGATTCTGCAATAGAAGGGTATAATCTGGCTTTGGAGAAAGATGTAAATAATGCTCTTGTTTATAATAACAGGGGATTTTCTTATTTTCACAAGGGAGAATATGAAAACGCACTTAATGATTATAACAAGGCGATAATGTTATCTCCGAAGCTTAAAATTGCACAGTATAACAAAGATGAGCTTTTAAGACTTCTAAAAGATGATGAAAATTTTCAGGAAATAATACAAAATTCAGAGGAATCTAATTTGGATTATCGCTATTATTTCAATTTAGGGATTCAGGAAGCAAATCAGGGGAATATTAATGAGGCGATGTTAGCGTATAATAAAGTGATTGGCTTGAAACCTGATTTTGCACCGGTTTATATGTTTATTGGGATTTTAGAATTCCAAAAAGAAAATTATGACAAAGCGTATGAGTATTATTCAAAGTCTATTGATATTGATTCAAAAATGACGGATGCGTATTTTAATCGCGCTCAAATAGTTTTTGCAACTAAAACAGACGATAAAAGAAAACTTGAAGCTGCTCTGAAAGATTTACAAATGGCGGTAGAACTTGATAATAAATTTATTGATGCTTACTATTCAATGGCAGTAATTTATAAAAATTTAGGAGAATATAAACCTGCAATAGAAATGTTGGATAAAATACTTGAAATTGATGAACAGAGTGTAAATGCAAGAGCGTTAAAAAAATTGTTGATAAAAAAATATTTAAATTAGTGAGGTGTTTATGGATAACAATATTTTGAGAGATTTATCTTATGGTGTCTATGTTGTTTCTACACGGAACGGAGAAAAACCGACAGGTTGTATTGCAAACAGTTTGATTCAAGTAACCTATGACACAATTGCAGTAAGTATTAATCATGATAATTTTACAAACGAATGTATAACAAAATGCGGACTTTTTGGGGTTTCTATACTCGGAGAAAATGTTGATGAAAATGTAATTCCTGTTTTTGGATTTAAATCAGGTCGTGAAGTATTTAAGTTTGAAAATATTGATTCAATTAATATTGAAGGTGTTAATATTCTGACTCATGCGACAGGATATCTGGTATGTAAAGTCATAGATAAAATGGAAACAGAAACTCATACTGTTTTTCTCGGTAAAATTATTGCAGGAGAAAAATTGGAAAGTGACAAGCCTATGACTTACGCTTATTATCATAAAGTGAAAAAAGGGACGAGTCCTAAGAACGCCCCTACATATATTGAAGAAAAAGTTTCAGGTGATTGTTGGAAATGTATTATTTGCGGATATATCTATGAAGGAGATTTAACTAAAGAACCTGATGATTATATTTGTCCGTTATGCAAACAACCTAAATCCAAATTCGTTAAGTGCTGATTATTTTAATGCAAGCTGGTTTCTGTAGAATTCGTTGTTTCTGATAGATTCAGCTATTTTGTTATCGCTCGGATTTGAAGTTAAATATAATTGTTCTAACGTATTTAATCTTTTTGTTAAATCATTATTAACGCTGCAAGCTGTATCATTTTTAAGTTTGTGCCAGTATTCAGCTTCTTTTTGTGTGCATTTTACTTCTTCCGCAAAAGTTGCTGTATATCCTTTATGAAAGCTTTCGTGAGCTATAAGGCAAGCCAGAGCTTCTTTAGATGAATTTTTGTATAAAGAATTGATAATTATAACTCTGTTTCCGAATTGATCAAGTGAGGATATTGCAAAATCTTTTGAGCATTCATAATCAATCATCATAAAGTCGCAAAACTTGATTGTAACACCTTTTTCAATGAGATTGTCAAACACTTCGTTTGCTCCTGCTTTGTTTAATACTTCCAAAGCTGCCTGTATTCTGTAATCATCAGAAAAATGTTTAACATTGTAACCTAAAGCAAATGCTTGATTTGCAGCTAAAATTAGCACGCTAAGTAAAACTATGACGATACGTTTCATAATTACACACCCCTCTGTTCTTATTTAAGTGATAGCCTTTTTCTTTTTATATTGTGGTTTTTATTTTTCCCTTGGCATATATATCGGCATTTTTTTGAAAAACTTTAGGGTTTTGTGCAAATACGTTACATTTCTTAACAGATGTTTTTTAAACACACTAAAAACGGCGATATTGAAGTATTTTCAATATCGCCGAAAATATAATTTTCTTATTTTTTGTCATTATTTACAAGGCTTTGGTAGAGATAAAGGCTCACAAAGAATCAATTCTACGATTTCTCCCGCTTTAGCGTGATATTTAAGTCCCGGAGTAACGAGCCCCGTAATTAAACCGACGGTACAACCGATAGGTATACCTATTGCAAGTCCCGTTCCGATTTTTGCAGGATTCGGGATAAATGCAAAACCGACACCCGCACCTGCTCCCACACATCCGAGTCCTACGGTTGAAGCTGCAAGTTTCCCTGCGGTCATCCAAGCTCCTTCTTTTAAAGACCCGTCACAAGTACAAGGTTTTCCGCTCATGTCAACGGTTGTTCCGTTAGGAAGTATTAAGCAGGAAAAATTAAAATAAACTCTTGCATTTTTATTTGGAACTCGTTGTTTGTCTATTCTAATAATTGTTCCTACAACTTTTGAACCGGAAGGTATAAGCAGAGTGCCTTCTTGTGTGTAAATTGCGTCACGTACATCAAAATTAACTGTATCACCTGCCTTTGCGCATTCCGATTTAAATTTGCAATGGAACGAAATTTTAAACACATTTCCTTTGCATATAATATTTCTAAAATTTGTAATTATAACCTGATTTGATGTTGCACCTTTTTCCGCAAACATATGTTCGTAGTATTGAGTAACTTCTTCACAGGGTTCTGTATATCCTGCCAAGCCGATACAAAAGATACAAATAAGCGCGATAAGTTTTTTCATATTTGTATTTTATAATATTATACTTTTTTTGAATTCCCCGCTTGGACTAATTATCATTTTGGTGATAATTTATGATATTGTTTTTACTATGCTCGGAAATGTTTTTATAATATAATCTCATTATGAGAATAGCGTTCGTTCCGATAGACAACAGACCTGTTTGTTATAACCTTGCGGTTGATATTGCTGCAATTGACAAAGATATTGAATTTTTTATCCCGCCAAGAGAGTTTTTGGGCTCATTAACAAAAAATGCTGATATTGAAAAAATTTATGAATGGTTCAAAAACTTGCCTGAGGTTGATAAAGTTATTCTTTCGCTTGATACAATAGCGTATGGCGGTTTGATTCCGTCACGCAGGAGTTGTGATACGGAAGCGCAAATAAAAGACAGAGTGTTAAAATTTCGTTCCGAATGGGTAAAGAAAAAAGCAAAAGTACTTGCATTCTCAAGTATTATGAGAATTTCTAATAACAATTATAATGAAGAAGAAAAAGAGTACTGGAACAAGTATGGTACAAGGATATTTGAATATTCATACAATACTCATAAATGCAGTCTTGGGAATTTAGGCAGTCCTATACAGAATCTTATTCCAAAAGGGATTTTGAATGATTATATTGCAACAAGGCAAAGAAATTTTAATATTAATAAAATGTACCTTGAATGGCAAAAGCTGGGATTTTTTGATGAGTTAATTTTTTCAAAAGATGATTGTGCCGAGTATGGGTTTAATGTTAAAGAAGCAAAAGAGCTTGCCAGAAACGGTGCAAAAGTTATAACAGGTGCTGACGAAATCCCTATAAGTTTGCTCTCAAGGGCAATAGAAAAACCTATGTCCGTAAATCTTTTGTTTACGGAAGAAAGTTCGAAACACCTTGTTTCAAATTATGAGGATGTTTCGATAGAGAATTCCGTAAAAAATCAATTAAAACTTGTTAATGTTGAGATAAAAGAAGATGCGGATATTACGCTTATCATAAATAATTTCAAAGACCATCAGGGCGAAATTGTTATGAAACGCCCGACAGAGTTGTTCTCAGGTGAAATTATATTACCTGAAAAACCTTATATGATTGCTGATGTTAGAAATGCTAACGGAGCGGATAATAATTTTGTTGAAAAAATACTTCCGCAAATTAATTTAAACAATTTTTACGGATATAGCGGATGGAATACTTCCGCAAATACGCTTGGAACGCTTATTTGTGCGGCAAAGATAAAATTCAACGCAAACCGGTATGATGATAACGCTTTTAAAAAGGTTCAGATGATTAGGTTTCTTGATGATTGGGCATATCAGGCAAATGTGCG
Organism: uncultured bacterium; assembly: GCA_945910925.1. Taxonomy (GTDB): domain Bacteria; phylum Cyanobacteriota; class Vampirovibrionia; order Gastranaerophilales; family Gastranaerophilaceae; genus UMGS1585. Next base: position 24,576 of record CAMDZX010000010.1, read on the forward strand.
TCAAGAGTTGACAGAACCTTGTGATATCAAAGAAAAAATGAAACCGTATGAAGATAAAATAAGTAGTATTCTCGGAATAAAAATCAATAATGATTATGTTTACCCTTGGAAAAGGTTGTTTGAAGTGGAGGTAAAAGATGCATTGGGCTGATATATTCCTGCTTGCTTTTGCTCTCTCTGTCGATGCCTGTGTTGTGTCATTTTCGTACGGAATAAAAGGATTGGCAAAACCTTTCAAATCTTCGATATTACTGGCTTTATTTACAGGATTTTTTCAGGCTGCGATGCCATATTTAGGCGGGATATGTACCTCTTGTATCAGGTGCTACATTGAACCCTATGCAAAATGGATTGTGTTTGCAATATTTTTATATCTTGGAATAAATTTTATTAAAGAATCTTTTGAAAAAAAGGATTCTTCAAGAGAATTGACATTTACCGTTTTGTTTTTGATTGCGGTCGCAACAAGTATTGATGCATTTTCAGCAGGAATACCGCTTACATTAAAATGTACCTCAATATGCTTACCTGTTCTTTTTATTGGGCTGGTTACATTTGTAAATTCATTAACAGGATTCTTTTGCGGACGAAAGTTTAAGAATTTGAATCCGAAATTCCTTGAAATTATAGGCGGGTGTATACTTATTTTGCTTGCAATAAAAGTTATTATTTAAATAATAATGTGATATAATATACACAAATAAAAATAAGAAAAGAGGTTAATTATGAGAGCATTATTAATTATATTCAGTTTGTTTGCGTTTATGAACGCATCTTTTGCAGCACCGTATAAAGGTGATGCCCGAAGTGCAAGAATACCTGCAGGAACTTCCTTTAAACTTCAATTGATGCAAACGATTGATACTATGGCAAATCAAGAGGGTGATACTTGTAATTTTATTCTTTTGAATGACCAAAAATGTAATAATTCGGTAGTACTTCCCGCAGGCTCCGTAATAAGAGGATGTGTTTCTAAAATCAAAACCGCAAAAAGATGTTCAAGAGGTGCGGTTTTATATATTGATTTTGATCATATAGTTACTCCTAACGGCAGACAAATTCCGCTGAGTCTTGGGTTTGTCGGGTTGAATAAGGTTACTTATGATGGCGGTATATATAATAACAAAGGTTATGGAGAAGCGCTGCAAGCTAACTGGGACAAATGTGCAGATATTACAAAGACGTCTGCGCAATACGGCTTAAAGGCAGGCGAGTGCGCACCGGGGATACAATTCCTAAGCTGGCCT